>JAYQWJ020000681.1:0-3779 GCA_035829175.2 Candidatus Albibeggiatoa psychrophila | reverse complement strand
CTGAATTAAACTGATGAGGCTTCTCAAACGCCCAAACATTAATTTCAACACAACAGCAATTTAAAAACCGAGTAAAATCACTTTTAACATCAAATAATTAAATTGGAACATACAATTAAATACTTATACAGTAGTAATAACTGTGTATAATAATGCGCTTAAGTTTCTTGTTCATAAAACTTGCATATATTCTTATAATCATATCAAAATAACATATAGGTAGCACTCTCTAAGACATTGGGACGAGGAGCCATTATATTCATGTCAGCGACGAACATATTTAATAACATTATTTCTCAAATATCAGGCAAATTACCCCTGAGAACCATGATTGTCATTCCCTTTGTGGTCTTAGTGGCATTGGCTGGTGGTACAACAGGTTATCTTTCTTTGCGTAATGGTCAAGATGCGGTGAACGACGTTGCTTCACAATTGCGTACTGAAGTCGCTGCCCGTATTGAAGAACGAGTGAAATCTTATTTAGATAAAGCCCACTTAGTGAATGAACTTCATGCGAATACCATTACTTTGGAACAATTGAACTTACAAGATAATAAAGAATTACAACAGCATTTCTGGAAACAAGTCCAACCTTTTAGCCAAGTCACAAACACCTTTATTGGCTTACCTTCTGGTGATTTTGTAGGTGCTAGCCGTCGAACTGAAGGTGTACCGCAAATTATTTTAGCTGATGAAACCACCAAAGGCAGTCTCACTTATTACAACACTAATAGTCGTGGTGATTCTGGGAAAGCTGTTGACAGTGCTCCAAATTATGATCCACGTGTTAGAGATTGGTATATTGATGCAGTTAAACGTGGCAAACCGATTTGGAGTGACATTTATCCTGAATTTACCACGGGTGCATTAGCAATTACTGCGGCACAACCTGTTTATGAAAATGGTAATTCTGAAAAATTATTAGGTGTTTTAGGTACAACGGCAATTTTTACCCAAGTAGATGAATTTCTAGCTAGCCTTAAAATTGGCGAAACGGGTCAGACTTTCATTATGGAACGTTCTACAGGCACATTGGTTACAACTTCAACTAATTCCCCTGTCATGGCAAAAGATGTCAATGATAAAATGTTGCGTTTAAGAGCAACCGATAGTGAAGATCAAAGGATTCAAGCCACAGCTACTTTTTTAAAACAAACGTTTGGTGGCTTCAGTCATATTAATGGCGGTCAACAACTTGAGTTTCAAATAAACGGTGAGAGTCAATTTGTGCAAGTATCTCCGTTACAAGACGGTCGTGGTTTAGACTGGTTAATTGTAATTGTCGTACCTGAATCTGATTTCATGGGACAAATCAACGCCAATACTCGCATGACAGTTTATATGTCGATTATTGCTTTAATGTTAACAACATTAATTGGTTTAGCTACTGCACGCGGCATCATTCAACCTATCTTGACGTTAAACAATGCAGCTAAAAAATTCGCTGGCGGTGATTGGGATCAGAAACTACCGATTGAACGTACTGATGAACTAGGTGATCTAGCCAAATCATTTAATAGTATGGGCGGACAAGTGAAAAAAGCCTTCCATGATCTTGAAGATGTTAATGCAAACTTAGAACATCGCGTTGCTGAGCGAACCGAGGAATTATCAGAAGCATACCATGAGCTAAAAGCCTCGCAAGCACAACTGGTTCAATCAGAAAAAATGGCTTCATTAGGTCAAATGGTGGCAGGTGTTGCACATGAAATTAATACACCGCTTGGTTATGTACGCTCCAATGTAGAAATGACACAAGGCGTATTCCAAGAAACCCAGCAATTTGTATCTGAATACGACAGTTTAGTTGGCATGTTGATGAGTGAGAATGTCGGCGAAGATGAACTTAATGAGCAATTACAGATTGTTACAGAGCTAAGTGAAGAGTTTCGTGATAATGATACCTTTAGTGATGCTTATTCCTTATTTAGTGATGTATTAAAAGGTTTAGACCGAATTGCAGACTTGGTATTAAATTTGAAAGACTTTAGCCGAGTAGATAGCGTCAAAGTACGCGATGTAAACCTGAATGAATGTTTAGACAGTGCATTAGTGATTGGTAATCATATATTGAAAGAAGTGGCTACGATTGATAAAAAATACGCAGAAGGTCTACCTTCCATTCAATGTTCGCCATCTCATCTTAATCAAGTATTTTTGAATATTGTCACAAATGCTGCACAATCAATGGATAGAGGTGGTAAAATCACGCTCACAACCTACGCTGATGACGACTGGGTTAACGTTGAAATTATAGATAATGGTAAAGGTATTCCTGAAGATGTGAAGTCAAAAATCTTTGATCCATTCTTTACCACCAAACCAGTGGGTGAAGGAACGGGCTTAGGACTGTCTATTAGTTACCAAATTATTGAACAGCATGAAGGTAAAATTGAAGTGGATTCTGAAGAAGGCAAAGGCACGACATTCAAGATTAGTTTACCGAGACAAATATCGTAAGAGGGATGCGTCAGAACCGACACTGAGTTTATAACACTGCATATATGATTGGGAGCTTGAGCTTGTATGACCGATAAAGCCACTATATTGTTCGTTGACGATGAAGAGGCGATTCTTCGTTCTCTCAAAATGCTGTTTAAGTCGCAATACAAAGTAAAAACGACTACAGACGGCAATGAGGCGATTAAAATCGTTCAAAATGAAAAAGTGCATGTTATTGTCAGTGACCAAAGAATGCCTATCATGCCTGGCGTAGATGTTTTACGTTCGGTAAAAGAAGCTTCACCTAACACCATGCGCTTGCTATTAACGGGTTATTCTGACTGGAGTGCGATGGTTGGCTCAGTCAATGAAGGTGAAGTATTCCGCTTTATTAACAAACCTTGGCTTAATGAAGAAATTAAAACCACCATTGAGCAAGCTGTTGAAATTGCCAGAAATCTTGAAGGCATTCAACAAAAAGATGAAGTTAAAGAATCTGATGATCGTTTAGGTATTTTGGTTATTGATGAAGATCAAGGCACGTATGACTCGGTGACTGAAATTGTCGGCGAGAAATTTTCGGTTAAATGGGGTAAAAATATTGACGAGGCGTTTGCTATCTTAAGTGAAGATGACAAGATTGCTGTCGTTATCTCAGAGGTTAAAATTGGTGGTGATGATATTACCGCACCGCTGAAAACCTTAAAAGAAATTTATCCTAATATTTTAACTTTGGTACTGACTTCGTTCCAAGATACACAATTATTGATAGAATTGATTAACCAAGGTCAAATTTATCGCTTTATGCCGAAACCCATTTTACCTAAGTTAGTTGAAATGAGTGTTACTGCGGCGGTTCGACATTATCGAGCAATGCAAAAAACACCTCAATTAACCAAGCGTTATGCGGTAGAAAAACCAAAAGATGGTGAGGCAAAAGTATCTAATAAAATCATGGGTTATTTACAAAAAATTCGTCAACGTATCAAATAATAATAAAGGTGTGTTACAGCAATTGCCACAACGCACCTTTTTTATCCATTTTATTTAGCTGTTAAGCTGGACTAAGAGTCTATTAGCTTGAGAGTGTAACGGCTCATGATTTATGATTTTTTTCAGCTCCGTTTTACTTTTTATTGTGTCATCTAACTTCAGATGAGCTTTTGCAAATGCTATTATGTGATTGTACCACAAGTAGTTTCTGGCTCATTTCTATTTATCCCCTAAAAAATAACTATTTCAATTAGCCACCACATCCTCCTCCATAGCAGAAATAAAACCTTCTTGTGCCGTATCACATTCATTTTTTCCACTTGCAAAATATAAGTTTTTTGCAC
>JAYQWJ020000680.1:0-2183 GCA_035829175.2 Candidatus Albibeggiatoa psychrophila | reverse complement strand
GGCGTGGATTCGTTCATTAACTAAAGGATAGATAAAAAACATCTTGTTTTCAACACTGTTGAGTTGAATTTGGCTCACGGTAATGCGGTAAATATAGCGTAAAACAACTGCCTACTCCGTGCTCACTATCGAGTTGAATACGACCTTGTAATATTTCTGCGAGTTGTTGTGATAATGCCAGCCCCAAGCCGGTTCCTCCATAATTGCGTGTGGTTGAACTATCCGCTTGTGTAAAAGGTTGAAACAACTTTTCTTGATGATGCTTTTCGATACCAATACCCGTATCTGTGACGGTAAAAGAAAGATGAGGTTTGTTCTCATGAACTTGGTTTTGGATACGCAGCGTGATGTCACCGTTTTCAGTAAACTTACAAGCATTACTAAGCAAGTTGAGTAAAATTTGACGTAACTTAGTCACATCGGTATACCATAAAGAAATCAGCGGATCGCATTCAATAAACAGATGATTATTGTGTTTTTGGGCTAAAGTCTGAACAATGATGCGTAGTTCATACATCAGTTCTTTAATATCTATGGTTTCTGGATGCACCTGCATCTTTCCCGCTTCAATTTTAGAATAATCTAAAACATCATTAATCAAACTGAGCAATTGATTCGCCGCCACACGCACTTTATTTAAATCTCCAGTCCATTCAGAACCTTCAGCTTCTGCCTCTTCATGTAACATGTCACTATAACCAATAATGGCATTCATTGGGGTTCTTAGTTCATGGCTCATCATTGCTAAAAAACCACTTTTAGCCATACTGGCAGCTTCAGCGGCTTGTTTTTCGCGCTGAGTCTTTTGATATTGTTTTTTATTTTCTAAGGACTGCTTTTCAAAGTTTAAGGCTTGTTGAAACATCGCAAAGGCATTGCCTTGTTTATCTACGGTATGTTCCACCCGTGCAATCAAAATCTGATTGGTTTTTTCTAATGCCTGAATTCTTTTTTCTAAATTTTTTATTTGTTGTTCTTTATCATAATGGGACATCCATGCCTCCTATTGCGCAATCGCTACACCTGTAAAAGTTTGGTTAATATGTAGGGCATTAAGTTGTTCTCCATAAGTGTTAAAACCGAAAATATGGTATTGCTGTACCAGTTGGTTAATGGCTGGATATAAGGCTTTGCGCTCAATTTCTAGCCGTCTTAACAGACAATCACAAGCTAATATCAAGCCGATGCCACCCATTTCTGCGCTCAGGCGATCTAAAGTGTGATGCAAATTACTGACTAAATCCCCGCATTCAGCGATTCTCAATACCATCCCTATATCCACTGCACAGTAAAACGATAGGCTATCATCTTTGGGATTATGTGCGAGGATGGAGCGTACATGATATTGTCCCGCCACTTTGACCACCAAAGGTGACACGGCATAAACCGCAGGTGTCAATTGTTCTATCGGTAGACCTAATAAACGGGCATATTCTTGCGCCGCTGGCATACCATTCAATTCATACACAATACGTTGTGTTGCATCGGCTTCAGTCACAACCACCGTGTTTTCAGTAGCATGAAAATGTTCAGTTTTAAACACTTTGATAGGGTGCTGGCTATGTACTAAGGTCAGCAAAGCACAATCGCTATGAAAAGCACCTTGATAATAAATATAGGTTTTTTGGAAATTAAAACCATCTGCAGTTGAACCACCAAATAAAGGAATACCCGCCAACACTTCATACAATGTCGTCACCACTATTTCTTCTTTTTTACTCAAACCATCCACTAATAAAAAACCAAAATGGTGATTAGGATCAAGTGTCTCGTCGTTTGAATTAAAGTCTTGTCGAAACTGTTGACAGGCTTGCAAGGTAGAAGCCATATTAAACTGCTGTAAATGACTTATCAGCAAACAATCCACCTGAAAATCTTGTTGATCTAAACTGATGGCTATCAAAGAGGCATTGGTATAACCCGATTCGCTGATTTCTCCTGCCGTTGTACCACCAATGACTGGAATATCACCAAACCAATGCGCAAAGGCTTCAGCCAATGCGGTTCTATCATAACTGGTACTGCAATAAAAGATGACTATCGCCACTTCACTTGGATTTAAATCGCGGTGAATCTCAGCAACAGCTAAAGCGGCATCGGAATGTTGAGAACAGGCTTGTGTCCATTTTAGTGTTTGTTTCATTGATTATTCTCCAAACTGTCATCCATATCATTCAAGTAAT
>JAYQWJ020000679.1:0-5814 GCA_035829175.2 Candidatus Albibeggiatoa psychrophila | reverse complement strand
GCAGCTCTGAATGATATGTTTTTAACTTAAAATCACCAGAGCTTTTGACACAAAATATTACAGAATTTAAGCTTGCATCGCGCGTAATTTTTCCAATAAAGAAGTTGAGATTGCGCCAATATTACCCGCGCCCAATGTTAATACAATATCGCTATCCTGCAATTGAGGTAATAACTGCTCAAACAATTGCTCATGCTGTTCGATAAAAATCGGCGGTTTTTGAGAATTTTCCGTAATTGCTTGAGCCAATGCTTGACCATCAGCACCTTCAATACGCGCTTCACCCGCAGAATACACATCTAATAATAACAACACATCCGCTTTACTTAAAATATCTACAAATTCAGCAAATAAATCACGGGTTCGGCTATAACGATGTGGTTGAAAAATAACGACTAAACGTCGCTGCGCCCAACCTTCATGAATTGCACTAAATACAGCTTCAATTTCACGCGGGTGATGCCCATAATCATCAACCAATAAAATATCGCCTTGAGGCAAAGTAATATCTTGCATTTGGAAACGTCGCCCAATACCACTAAAAGATTGTAATGCACTACAAATCGCTTTCTCACTGACACCCGTTTCTTGTGCAATCGCAATCGCAGCCAAGGCATTGAGTACATTATGTTTCCCCGGTAAATTTAAAGTCACATCTAAACTATGAATTTGACCATGCAAGACTCTAAAATGGGTTTGACCTTGTTGTTGGCGGATGTCAGTTGCTCGAATATCAGCATCTTCAGACAAGCCATAAGTTAAGACAGGTTTTGTAATCACGGGTAAAATTTGTTCACGAATCACGGGGTCATCAATACATAAAATAGCTAAACCGTAAAATGGCAATTGGTGCAAGAAATCCTCAAACGTTTGTACAAGTTTAGAAAAATCATGCTCATAAGTTTCCATGTGGTCTGCATCAATATTCGTGACCACTGCCATAATCGGTTTTAAATACAGGAACGACGCATCACTTTCATCCGCCTCCGCAACCAAATAATGACCATCACCTAAACCTGCATGAGTACCTAAACTATTTAATTTTCCACCGATTACAAAAGTTGGATCTAAATTGCCTTCTGCCAAAAGACTTGCAGCTAAGCTGGTGGTGGTGGTTTTACCATGTGTACCCGCAATCGCAATACCATGACGAAAACGCATTAATTCGCCTAACATTTCGGCGCGTGGAATCAGTGGAATATGTAATTTTCGGGCTTCTTGTACTTCAGGATTATCTTCTTTAACCGCCGTAGACAAGACGATGACATCGCAACCATGTACATTTTCTGCATTGTGTCCAATTTGGACTTTAATGCCTAATTTGGCGAGTCGTTGAGTCATTACTCCCTTTTGTAAATCAGAGCCAGACACGGCATAACCAATACTGTGCATGACTTCAGCAATACCACTCATGCCCGCTCCACCAATGCCGATGAAGTGAATCCGACGACCACGTTTAGGAAGCTGAATTTTTTGTTGCATTATTATTTCTCAATTCAATTCTCAATCAGCAATTATCAATGAACATTGCGTAATTATCAATTATCTATGAACAATAGACTGTTTATGATGTCATTATATGGATTCGGTTTTGTATTTTTCGAGAAAATGCTAAATTAATACCCAATCGTCATAAACCAAGCGTAATGAAATGAATAAAACCAAGCGTCAACAATTTTTTGCCCGTCTGCAAGCTGAAAACCCAGAACCTTCTACTGAGTTGAATTATTCGTCTCATTTTGAGTTGCTGATTTCTGTCATGTTATCGGCTCAAGCAACGGATAAAAGTGTGAATAAAGCCACCGCCTTACTATACCCCATCGCAAATACACCGCAAGCCATTTTGGATTTGGGTGAAGAAGGCTTGAAAAAATATATTAAGACCATTGGTTTATATAATACCAAAGCTCAAAACGTGATTAAAACCTGTAAGTTATTGCTAGATGAACATGACGGGCAAGTGCCGAATGAACGTAAAGCCTTGGAAGCCTTACCCGGTGTGGGGCGTAAAACCGCAAATGTGATTTTAAATACCGCTTTTGGTCAACCAACAATGGCAGTGGATACGCATATTTTCCGTCTATCTAATAGAACGGGTTTGGCAAAAGGCAAAACAGTGCGCCAAGTTGAAGATCAATTGATGAAAAACATCCCTCAAGAGTATTTGCAACATGCGCATCATTGGTTAATTTTGCATGGGCGTTATGTCTGCATCGCGCGAAAACCAAAATGTGCAAGTTGTCTGTTGGAAGATTTGTGCGAATATAAAGAAAAAGCAATTGACTGAAAATCCTGCTCAGGAATATCAGTATGATTCATGTCCATCTAAGAGTTTCGGCTTAATTTATGCTTAAAATTTGTAAAAAGAGCCTCTCTTATTCAGTTTTCATTTATTCCCTCCAAAATCGCTTATCGCCCGCATAAGCCTGTAATTATATTGCATGAAAAAATAACTTAAAAAAATCAATATATACGAACTTAAATGAATTTAAAATGATTTTATCCCTCCAATTCCTATTTTTTATATAATAACCGCTATTTTTGCTATTTTTATCGTATTGCTATCAAATCTACAAGTGGTACAAGAGCCTTGAATAACGGTTGTTTTAGCCCTATAAGCACCATCTATTAACCTGTAGAATTAAAGTCAGAGAAAAAATTTTTATTCCGTTTTAATTTTGTAGTTTTCACGTTTAGGCATCCCCCATTTTTAGAACGACTTTCACTATATTCATTATTATGTATCGCCTAAACAGTTAGATGTGGAGGCATCGCATGAACAGAATACTTATGGTTTGGATAGTGTTTTTTTTATCCAACGTAACATGGGCAAATGAATTTCAGCTTAACATTGCTCCCAGTCAAGATAGCTTTGTACTTGGCACACCTGTACATTTAAGCGTTTCTTTGACCAATACCAGCCCCACCGAGCAGCAATTAGCACAGCAATTTGACCCACAATATGCTCTTATCCAGTATAAAATTGGTGGTTTGGAATTAAATCCTTGGGAAGAGCTGAGACATTTGTTTGCTGAAAAAATCTTTGCTCCGAATGAAACCGTCACTCAAGAAGTGCCTATTTACTTTGGTTCACGCGGTTGGATATTCCATTCTCAAGGCTATTACACTGTTGTAGCGTATTACAATGGTATTGCTTCAAATAAAACTCAAATTATTATCCAAAGCCCTAGCAATTCAGCCGAAGCGAAAGCCGCCAGCATCTTATTGCAAAGTCGCCAAGCGGGCTTGCTGATGTTAGGCAAAAATCATAATGGTTTGAGCAGCGGGGCTGAACGTTTAAAACAAGTCATTGCTTTATATCCAAATACGCCACATGCAACGGCGGCTAATCAAGCATTAGATACTTATATTGAAAATCGGCAGCATTATTTTGCCCAATCGGTTTTAGCATTGGAAAGTAATATTGCTGAACCTTGGTTTAGTTATACTTTGCCAGAATTGATTGTGAGCAGTGATAGTTTTGATGATATTTCTGCATTAACTCAAGGCAGTGATTGGCTCAATAGTTTGTTGGGCGTGAATGATAATTTATATCGAGTTTCTGGCTCTATTCATGATAAAAATGGTCTGGCAATCAGTAATGTTGCAATTCAGGTAGGCGAATTCAGTACCTTGACCGATGCCGATGGTTATTATGAAATCATTAATTTACCCGAAGCTGAATATCAGTTATTTGCAAGCAAGAAGAATTATCACTTTAACCCAACAACGTTTATTGTGAGCAATAATAATCCTGATGCCAAAGTGCATGTTTCTGCGCCTGATTCTGATTTAAATATCGAAATTGAGATTGAGCCTTTCATTGTATTTCAGGGCGAGCCGTTGATTACTTATAGTCTTCAAGTCACTAATAAAGGTGTTGACGCTGCAACGGAAATTGAATTAATTAATGATTTACCTCAATCTGTCAGTTTGCAAGCGGTTGATACTGAAGCAGGCACATGTCAAAAATCAGGTTTAACAGTAAGCTGTAGTCTCTCTACTTTAAATCCAAGTCAAACGTGGGTAGTGCGAGTTCATGCAATTCCTCATGGTATTGATACTTTGGTGAATGTGGCACAAGTCAAATCTAAACAATATCCAAATGATAGCGATACTTTAAGTACGCCCGTTCGACCTTATTTCTCTGCATTATTATGGACAAACCCCAATCCTGTTTTGGTGAATGAACACGTTTTATATCAAATCCGTGTCATGAATAATAAATACAGTCCTAAAACCGCAACAGCGATTGAATTAGCATTTGATTTGCCAGCGGGCACAGCATTTTTGTCAGCTGAAACACGTAATGGCTATTGTAAACAGCTTGCACAACAACTGATTTGTGATTTAGATGATATTGCACCCAATGAACATATTGATATTGAAATTACCGCTAAACCATCACAAAGTGGCAATATTCAACAAATAATGAGTTTAACCAGTCCCGGTTTTGAAGAATATCGTTCTACACAAAATTTGATGGTGTTAGACCCTGATGCGGCTGGCAATGCTGATTTAGTGATATTGATTGATGACACGGGCAGTATGGACGAGGATATTCTCGGTGTGCAACGCGCTTTATATCAAATTATCAATGAACTAACGGTAGCGGATACTGAAGGTTTAGCCATGCCACGCATTGCCATTTTGACGTTTAAAGATGATGTGACACAACGTGTTATTAGTAATGATTTTCAGCGTTTATTATCTTCTGTGACACGCTTAAATGCCTCAGGTGGTGGCTTATGTCCTGAAGCTTCTGTACAGGCGATGGCTGAAGGTTTAAATTTATTAAAAGATGGCGGTGAACTCTTGCTGGTGACGGATGCGTCTCCTCATCCAGATACTTATGTGAGTGAAGTACTGAAAGTCATGGATAGTAAATCAGCCGTACTTAATGTTATGTTATCAGGTAGTTGCCAGACTGAAGCTATTGTTGATCCATTGGTTCGTGAAAGCAAAACCCGTCGTCGGGAACGGATTGAGAAAACTTGTGACAATTCTGTTGGGGAACAAGTGGCTGATGCAAAATCTGTTTATGGTTGCATGGTTGAGCAAACAGGTGGTTTATATTCATGGAATAATGCTGTCAAAACGGGAAATGAATATTATCTAGCACAATTAGAAGAAAATATTTTAACCGTGTTACGCCAAGTGATTGAGTCTGTAAATGAAGGTTTGGTATTTACCGATGATTCTGAGCAAGTGATAGATGCGGTTGCAAGTGGACTTTATAACCCACCATTAGGTTATGTCGTATTATCTGTTGCCGCACCAAATGGGCGTATTGTTGATGAAAATTTAAGCATCGATTGTGACCATCAAGCTTGTCAGTATTATTTAAAACGCAACACAGAAGTGAATTTAACCCCTATTGCTCCACAAGGTATGTATTTACACACTTGGAGTGGCAGTACTGGTTGTAACTCACCCTCATTTCATATCTTAGAACCAAAAGGCTGCTTGGCTATCTTTTATAATAAACCATAGTCTTTTGAATATAATGGATTAACCTGAGTTTAATATTGTTTTCAGGTTCTTAAAATCTTTAGTTTTGACTTGCATATTGAGTTTAAAAAGAACTGATTGATTTAAAAGAATGGGTGATTTTTATGTTAAATATTAGGTTAATTTATCCAACAGCGCGTAAAACTCCGTCCTTCAGGGCAGAGATATAAGCGCAACAGGCAAAGCCTGTTCAGTTAAGTGTAAGTGGATAATTGATTAAAAAATGAACATGAAGATTGAAATAGACCATTCCTTTTCATATAATTCTAGCTATGAAACAAACAATTCGTAAAGCCTTTAAAT
>JAYQWJ020000678.1:0-6499 GCA_035829175.2 Candidatus Albibeggiatoa psychrophila | reverse complement strand
GCTCATAAACACATAATAAGTTCAATCCATCGTAAAAATTAGGAAAATTGAATGAGTCACCCAGCGTTTAAGCCTGTCCGTACAGTTTACATGCCCAATTTAAATGTTGAATATCAAGAATATGAACATAAAAAAACAGGCGCACGTCACATTCATTTGGCATCTGAAGATACGAACAACGCATTTTTAGTTGCTTTTTTAACTGTGCCTCAAGACTCGTCAGGTATTGCGCATATTTTAGAACATACAAGCTTATGCGGCAGTCAGCGTTATCCCGTGCGTGATCCATTTTTCATGATGACTCGTCGTTCATTGAATACGTTCATGAATGCGTTTACCAGCAGCGATTGGACGGCATATCCTTTTGCAACTAAAAATCGGAAAGATTTCAACAATTTATTAGAAGTTTATTTAGATGCCACTTTTTTCCCCAATCTAAATGAGCTTGATTTTGCCCAAGAAGGACATCGTTTAGAATTTGCTGAAAAAGAAAATCCTGATTCTGAATTAGTATACAAAGGCGTGGTATTCAACGAGATGAAAGGCGCGATGAGTTCGCCATTACGTCAAATACATCACACATTACAATCGCATTTATTCCCAACCTCAACTTATCATTACAACAGCGGTGGCGAACCTTCAGATATTCCTAATTTAACCCACGCACAACTTAAGCAATTCCACGCGACACACTACCATCCTTCCAATGCGGTATTTATGACGTATGGTAATTTTGACGTAGAACAGCATCAACAGATGTTTGAACAACGTGCATTGCAACAGTTTGACAAAATCGATACCAGCCATTTAAAAATTCCAGCAGAACAACGTCTAACTGAGCCGAAAGTGGTTGAAGCGCATTATACTTTTGATGAAGAGAATACAGAAAATAAAACCCATATTTTGTTGTCATGGTTGCTAAATGATAGCAGTGATATTCGTGAAGTGATTAATGGACATTTGTTGTCAGGCATTTTATTGGACAATAGTTCTTCTCCATTGCGTCATGCCTTAGAAACGACTTCTTTGGGTTTATCACCTTCATCTTTATCGGGCTTTGATAGCAATACATTTGAATCTACTTTTGCGTGTGGCTTAGAAGGCTCTGAGGTTGAACGGGCTGATGACGTTGAAAAGCTTATTATGGGCGTGTTGCAAGATATTGCTGATAATGGTGTGTCGCAATCATTGGTCGATTCCATGTTGCACCAAATTGAATTACATCAACGTGAAATCACAGGCGACTGTTTTCCTTATGGTTTGCAGTTAATGTTACAAGGTTTGTCCATGGTATTGTACGATGGAAATCCTGTTGCAGTTTTGGATATTGATGCCGTTTTAGAAGAATTACGCCAAGATTGCCAAAATCCAGATTTTATTCCTAGTTTAGTCAAACGCTATTTATTAGATAATTTGCATCGTGTCCGCGTTACCATGTCGCCCGATCCAACATTATCACAACAGCAAACTGAACAGGAAAAAGCCCGCTTAGCCGACATCAAACAACAACTTACTGAAGAGCAGAAACAACAGATTGTACAACGCGCCAAAACTTTAGATGACCGCCAGCAGCAACAAGATAATCCTGAGTTTTTGCCTAAAGTAACTTTGGCTGATGTGCCGACAGATATGCCTATTTTGGAAGGTACAAAACAAGAGATTGCAAACTTGCCCATGACATGGTTTACCAGTGGCACAAATGGCATGGTTTATCAGCGTATTGTGATTGATTTACCGCAATTTGAATCTGAATTATTGGATATTTTACCTCTATTTTGCGATTGCATTACAGAATTAGGTTATGCCGATAAAGACTACCGTCAAGCAGCAGAGTGGCAAGCCCTAGTCACAGGTGGATTAAGTGCCAGTTTATCGGTGCGGGGTCGTATTGATGATACCCAAAAGATCAATGGGATTTTTTCCTTGTCTGGTAAAGCCTTGGCGCGAAATCAGCAGCATTTAATTAAGTTGCTTTACGATACATTAACCCAAGCTCGATTTGATGAACTGGATCATTTACGCGAGTTAATTAATCAAATTCGCAGCGATATGGATAATAGTGTCACAGACCGTGGACATGTTTTAGCCATGCTTGCCGCCAGTAGCACCTTTAGTCCATCCAGTCATTTAGCGCAGCGTTGGCAGGGATTGGAAGGCATTCAGTTTATTCGTCAATTGGATGATTCATTAAAACAAGATGATGAATTACAAGCTTTTGCGGATAAATTAAAACGTATTCAAGCTATTTTGTTAAACGCGCCAAGTCAGCTACTTGCAATTGGTGATGATGAACATCAAGCGGACATGCAAGCTAATTTAACGGCGGTTTGGAAAAATTTTACTAACCAACAACAGATTAAGCCATTGCACTCAACGGCTTCTTTTCAACAAATTAAGCAAGCATGGGCAGTTAATACCCAGATTAATTTTTGCGCTAAAGCCTATCCCACAGTCGCTCTTTCGCATCCTGATTCGTCTGTATTGATTGTATTGGGGGTCTTTTTACGCAATGGTTTCTTGCATCGCGCAATTCGGGAGCAAGGTGGTGCGTATGGTGGTGGTGCAAATTATCATGGTGACAGTGGCACATTCCGATTTTTTTCTTATCGTGATCCGCGTGTAGTTGAAACCTTGCAAGACTTTGATAATGCTCTGAATTGGTTGCAAGAAACAAAGCATGAACCGCGTACTTTAGAAGAGGCTATTTTAGGTATTATCAGTCAGATTGACCGTCCTGCCTCGCCTGCGGGTGAAGCTGCCATTGCATTTTTCAATAGCTTGCATGGCAAAACACCTGAATTCCGTCGCGAATTTCGTCAGCGGATTTTGAAAGTAACAATAGATGATTTGTTGCGCGTGGCAAAAACCTATTTACAGCCTGAAAAAGCCAATATCGTCGTGGTGGGGAATGCAAAAAATCTTGAAGGTGTCTCAGACTTGGGATTAGAAGTATTGAGTTTATAAACGCAGATTCTGCAATTTTACGAGTGTGTATGCCAAGGTATGCACACTTTTTTAGCATGGTCTTTCCATAAGTATAAGTAAACAAACCTATTATCAACGCCCAGCATATTTCCCATTAATGAGAGCGTTGGCAATGTCTACACGACAGATTCAATCTGTTTCAACTCAACATCGTATTGCTGCAAAGCCTTAATGACATGTTCAACTAAAGTTGGTAATTTTTCTGCAACAACAGGCGTGAGTTCTGTACTTAATTCTAAATTCTCAGGTACAACCCCAAACAATAAAACTTTCTCTGGCGATTTTGCGATTAAATCTGCGGCGGCTAATACATCTGCAATCCCTACTTGATGTGGCGATAATTTTGATGCAAAAAACTTAGGAATTTCATCATCCTCCATCATAATCACTGTTCCAACGGGTTTGTTACTTGCAACCGCATCTAATACAATCAACACATCAATATCAATAATATGTCCCAGCAACTCCATTCCCATTGTGCCACCGTCCAAGATGGTCACATTGTCTGGGTAATCATAATTTTTCATTAAATATTCGGCTGCCCGAACCCCGATACCCTCATCAGTCAATAAAATATTACCGACACCCAGTACCACAATTTGCATAATGCCCCCAAATCTTTATTAATTATAAAATATAAATATTTTTTAGAAGGATGCGATGTTTAAAATACAATAATTTATCATCATCACAACCATTTGAACAAAACTCATAAAATCGGTATCATTGGCTAAACAGTCTGATTTAAATATTAAAACAAGCTAGCCAAAATATTCTAAAAGAGGTAATCCCAACCGTGTACCACTTCATTCAATCCAGTTTGATCTTTTTAGGGATAACTATTCTATCTCTAAATGTTGGAGCTGTGGATAATAACTCCATTGAGCGTGACTTATCATCTGGTGCAGACCGCTTAGACTCTAATTTTGCCGAGCCAGAAGCCAGTATTTTACCACCATTACCACCACTGCAAGATTTATATGAAAGTGGAAAAACACCCTTATCTGCATTACCAGCGGTCAATGTTAGTAAATTTAAATTTACAGGAAACCATGTTTATAGTAGCGAGTTTTTATCAGATTTAGTGGCAGATTACCAAGAGCGTAAGATTTCTGCTGAAGAATTGCAGATGGTTAAAAATATTATTACCCGAAAATATATTGAAGCAGGCTACATCAATTCAGGCGCAATTATCCCAGACCAACAAGTTGAAAGTGGTGAAATTGAGTTAGAAATTATTGAAGGCAAGCTGGTTGAAATTGACATCACTAATTTAAAAAGCAATGGTGATGAAGGTCGGCTTTACCCCAATTATATTAAAGGACGTGTGAGTGGAAAAGATGGAGATGTATTAAATATTAATGCCTTACAAGAACGTTTACAATTATTACATCAAAATCCATTATTCCGCCGTATCAATGCCGAACTTGGACCCGGTATTCGCCTAGGTGAAGGCATTTTAAAATTAAACGTAACAGAAGCAACACCTTGGGAAATTGGTGCACGTTTTAATAACCATCGTTCACCCAGTGTAGGCTCATATCGTGGCGAAATCTTTGGCGTGCATCGTAATCTATTGGGTCTAGGCGATAGTATTTATTTGCGTCTTGGCGTAACTGAGGGTCTAAAAGATTATAGTTTCAATTACTCGATTCCTGTCAGTAGTCGTTATGGCACAACTGTTGCCTTTAGCGCGGAACGTAGTGATGCCGAAGTGGTGTCAGAACCTTTTAATCAGCTTAATATTGAAAGTGAAGCTGAAACCTATGCGCTAGGTATTACCCAACCTTTGATTAAAACCCCTAATAAAGAATTGAATTTAGGCTTAAAACTTGAACGTCGTAGCAGTACCACCTATATGTTTAAAGGTACGCCGCTTGAACAAAAATTCTCATTCTCTCCCGGTGTACAAGATGGTGAAAGCCGTATTTCCGTACTGCGTTTTTCGCAAGACTGGTTAGATCGGAGTCGTACCCGTGTTATTGCAGCGCGTTCAAGCTTTAATTTTGGCTTTGATGCGTGGGATGCTACGATTAATACTGACGGTTCGCCTGATGGTAAATTTTTCACTTGGTTGGGACAATTTCAATGGGTTCAACGGATTGCAGTTTTAGGTAGCCAAGACACACAATTACTGGTTCGCGCAGATATGCAGTGGGCAAATCAAGATTTATTACCATTAGAAAAATTCTCAGTAGGTGGCGCATCGACTGTGCGTGGTTATCGTGAAAACCAAATGACTCGTGACAATGGTTTAGTTGCCTCAATTGAGTGGCGAATTCCTGTTGCCAAATTCCCTATTCCCGGTATCAGCAAAGACACGGATGATGGTATGTTGCAAATCGCGCCATTTTTAGATTATGGACGGGCTTGGAATGCCGATGCCGATACGCCAAAACCTGATAATATTTCAAGTGTGGGTTTAGGCTTACGTTGGATGCCAAGTCAGCGTGTCAGCACGATTTTATACTGGGGTCATGCGTTGCGTAATGTTGGCGATCAACAAAACAGTGATTTACAAGATGATGGTATTCATTTCGAGATAAACTTTAGTTATCCTTTTGAATAACATATATTTTCTCTTTTAGAATATTTTTTTGGCAACTTCGTGTTGCCTTTTATTTTTGTGGTACAAGTGATTAAATCTTTAAATATCTATATTTTGATTGATTTAAACATTTAGTCACTTGATTAGCATTTAACTTTTCTAAATTAAAAGATGGACTTATGGCTGGACATAGTAAATGGGCTAATATTCAACATCGCAAAAATGCTCAAGATGCGAAACGTGGAAAATTATTTACGCGATTGATTCGTGAAATTACAGTTGCCGCACGGTTGGGGGGAGAAGACTCTGATGCCAACCCGCGTTTAAGAGCTGCAATTGACAAAGGACTTGGCAGCAACATGACCAAGGATACGATTGAGCGTGCTGTCAAACGGGGTGCAGGTACGCAAGATGGCGATAATTTTGAAGAAGTGCGCTATGAAGGTTATGGGCCGGGTGGTGTTGCGGTGATGGTGGATTGCATGACCGACAACCGTAATCGCACTGTAGCGGAAGTGCGTCATGCGTTCAGTAAATCGGGTGGAAATTTAGGAACAGATGGTTCAGTTTCTTATTTGTTTAGTAAAGCAGGTTTATTAAGTTTCAATGCCGATGTTGATGAAGACGCGGTGATGGAAGTTGCGCTTGATGCGGGAGCAGAAGATATTGAACAAAATGAGGATGGTTCATTTGATATTTTAACCACGCCCGAAGATTTTTATACGGTAAAAGCCGCATTGGATAAAGCAAATTTACCAGCAGAACAAGCTGAAATCACCATGAAAGCTTCTACAATTAGCGTACTGGATTTAACAGGTGCAGAAAAAATGTTGCGTTTATTGAATATGTTGGAAGAATTAGATGATACGCAAGAAGTGTATTCTAATGCAGATATTCCAGAAGATGTGATGACGCAATTGTAGTTATTTATTTATCACTTATCAGGATTACCAATAACCCGCTATT
>JAYQWJ020000677.1:0-2349 GCA_035829175.2 Candidatus Albibeggiatoa psychrophila | reverse complement strand
AACGAGAGAAATAAAATGCAGTGACAAACAAAGGAAAGGATAAAGTAATGACTTAAAATCAGTCTACTTTATCAACTTGTTTTTTAGCCTTTGCACGTTCTACCGCATCACTAATTTCATTCTTTTTATTCGCCATTTCAGCTTTTTTCTTATGCCGAGCCGCTTTCTCTAATTTTTCACGCTCAACACGATACATTTTAAATTCATGACGTTGGCGTGCAACATCCGATTTTTGTTTTTCAACTTGCTGCGCACGAACTTCAGATTTTGCATAACGGAAATAATTGACCAAAGGAATTTGACTTGGACAAACATAAGAGCAACAACCACAATCAATACAATCAAATAAACTATGGGCTTGAATTTTATCGAAGTCTTTTGCCCGCGCAAACCAATACAATTGTTGAGGTAATAAATGAATTGGACAGGCTTCGGCACACGCGCCACAACGAATACAAGGCATTGGCTCAGCAAGTTCAATATCATCAGGCGTTGAAACGAGTAAACAATTGGTGGTTTTAACCACAGGCAAATCCGCAGTAGGTAATGCCATTCCCATCATTGCACCACCCATAATTAAGCGATTGGCATTGGGTTTGACTCCACATTGCTCAATGATGCTGGACATGGGAGAACCTAAAACCACTTCAAAATTTTGCGGATGTTCAACCCCTGAACCTGTCACCGTGACAATACGTGATAACAATGGGCGACCTTCAATCACTGCACGATAGACGGCTCTGGCGGTTTCCACATTATGCACCACGATGCCATGTTGTGCTGGCAATTCAGAACGCCCAATTTTTTTATTGGTTAAGACTTGAATCAATTGTCGCTCACCACCCATTGGATAGCGAGTAGGGACTTTGATGATTTTAATTTCTTCATTTGCAGCCGCTTCACAAAGTGCATCATAGGCTTCAGGTTTATTGTCTTCAACCGCGATAATGCAGTGTTTTGCACCGCCTAATACATGTTTTAAAATCAAAGCTCCTTCAACAATATCGGCTGATTTTTCTTGCATCAAACGATCATCACAAGTGATATAAGGCTCACATTCTGCACCGTTTAAAATAAGCGTATCAATGCCTTGCGGTTTTAATTTGAAATGCGAAGGAAACCCTGCACCTCCTAAACCCACAATTCCCGCACGCGCAATACGTCGGCGAATACGACTAGGGTCTAGCTCCAAATAATCAGGAATTGGCTGACAACTACCCATTTTTTCATCTTTACCATCGGTTTCAATCACAATGCAGGTTGCCATTAAACCCGAAGGATGCGGCACATTACGTTTTTCAATCGCAACGATTTTTCCCGAACTGGATGCGTGAACAGGTGCGCTCATCATTAGGCTGCAATCTTCTGCACCACAATGCGCAATAATTTGCCCTTTTAATACGGATTCACCCACTCTGACAATCGGTTCAGTAGGCTCGCCAATATGTTGTAATAAAGGTAAAACTAAAAATTGAGGTATCGGTGCATCTATAATAGATTTTTGATTAGATAGGTTTTTATGACCGTAAGGATGGACTCCGCCATGGAATTTCCATAAGTTCATCATCTTTAATTATTCCAGCTTTATTCATATCCCCCTATTTTCGCCAAATTAGAAAAACTATAATTAACAGCAATAGTTAGGGCAATTTCGTGTATTGAAGGTCAAAACAAATTTATTAACTTAGGATAATATTACCATAAAATTGACCACGCTCGACAACAAGTCTGCACTGAATTTTTATCTCATTATCAATCACCAACTTGATGTTTATAAGTAATTTAGAATATACTAATATTAACAATTGGGTTTTTATGATATAAGGAAAGTGGGTTTTGTAACTCGTGATATTGACTTGAAAAATAAAAAATAATACCAATAAAGCAAGAAATTCAAAAATACCGTATAAATTGAAAAAATTCAAGGAGTTTTCCATGTTTATTAAAGAAATTGAACCCGCTGAACTTGAGGAATGGTTAAACCAAGAAGCCTCACTAAAATTGATTGATGTGCGTACCCCGCAGGAAATGGCGCAAGCTTCAATCGCTAATGCGGATGCGTTGCCATTGGTTGCATTACCTTTGCGTTTCAATGAATTACCTGAGAAAGAAAAAGTGGTTTTCTATTGTCGTACAGGTGCACGTTCGGGTCAAGCATGTATGTTTATGGAGCAGCACGGTTATAAAAATGTCTATAATTTACGCGGTGGTATCGTGAGTTGGGCGCGTCATGGTTTGCCTGTTGAACCGATGATAATGCAATAATTTTCAGGGGTTGTTAGCAAGCATTTCAATAAAATCTGGTTGATGCGGTGTTGCTGCTTTGTCATCAACCATAATAATCACTTT
>JAYQWJ020000676.1:0-2056 GCA_035829175.2 Candidatus Albibeggiatoa psychrophila | reverse complement strand
AAGAAGACCTGCAAATATTAAAACAGTTGAAAATGTTGAGTCTAACAGAATTGGGACAAATTGAAATTCGCTTAGATGATACTTTTGATATATTTGATGGTTTGGTAAGTGCTAAAAAAACCTCAATTGCCACAGGAACGAGCCAGAATATTGAACGAGCACCCGCTGTGACTTCGGTGATTACTCGCCAAGATATTGAAGCCATGGGTGCAAGAACTTTAGAAGACGTATTGCAAAGTGTCCCCAGTCTGCAAGTGACATACAACTGGTTTAATATTCCTGTTTATAGTGTGCGCGGTATTTCATCGGGCTACAATCCTGAAATATTAGTATTGGTGAATGGTTTGCGTATCAATGATATTTTTTCAGGCGGTAAAGCAATATTTTGGAGTACGTTTCCTATTAGCGGGATTCAACGCCTTGAAGTGATTCGAGGACCTGGCTCGGCTTTATATGGTGCGGATGCGTTTTCAGGAGTGATTAATATCATTACAAAAACGGCTGAAGATATTGATGGTACAGAAGTGGGTATTCGGATTGGTTCAAATAATACTCAAGATGGTTGGGTGCAGCATGGTGGTGAATGGAATGGTTTTGAAATGGCGACAATCGTGGATTTTAGCAAATCAGATGGACATCAACGCATAGTCGAAGCCGATGCCCAAACCATTTTCGACCAAGCTTTTGGGACAAGTGCTTCATTAGCACCGGGGAAATATGGCTCAGAATTAACCACTTATGATGTAAGATTTGATATTGCTAAACAGTATTGGCGATTAAGAGCAAATTTTTTTAAAAATGATGAAATGGGTGCAGGTGGGGGAAATGCTCAGGCAATTGACCCAACGACACCTATGAATTTTAAAAGATTTACCACTGATCTAAGTTATCACAATCCAACAGTGACTGAAAATTTAGAAGTTGAGGCAAATTTAAATTATTGGGACGGTGATCTTTTGGGTGCATGGCAATTATATCCACCTGATGCGTTTGGAGGGGCTTATCCTATTGGTTTTATTGGTTATCCATCGAGTACGGAAACCCAAAGCCAGTTTTCATTGTCAGCAACGTATAAGGGTTTAAAAAATAATCAAATTCGGGTTGGAGCGGGTTATGCCTATTATGATTTATCAAAGGTTGGAGAATTACGTAATTTTGGCTTGAATCCATTTACAGGTGAAGTTTTATCGCCATTAGAATTATTTGATGGGACAGATACCGCAGCTGCTTATATGCCAGAGGTTGCCAGAGATAATCAGTTTTTGTTTATCCAAGATACATGGACATTTAATCCTGACTGGGAATTGACCACGGGTATCCGTTATGACCGTTATTCTGACTTTGGCTCAACGATGAATCCACGTTTGGGCTTAGTTTGGCAGCCCCGTTTAGATTTGGTTGTTAAGCTGCTGTATGGTCAAGCATTTAGAGCACCTTCTTTTCAAGAATTATATAATCAAAATAATCCTGTTTCTCAAGGCAATCCAGATTTAAAGCCTGAAAAAATCGAAACTTGGGAACTTGCGTTTGACTACCGTGCTACCGATGATATTCATCTTGCTTTAAATTTATTCCGTTACAAAATTAAAGATAAAATCACCTTAGTACCAATAGGAAATTCTGTGTTTGGCTATGGTAATGCGGCAAGTTGGAAAGGTAGTGGTCTTGAATTTGAAACCCGTTGGAAAACCAGTAACCGCTCGAGCTTATTATTTAATTATAGTTATCAAGATTCAGAAGATGATACGGGTGCAACATTGCCGAATGCCTCGGAACAAGTTGCCTTTTTCCGCACTGATTATTTGTTAGGTTATAAATGGTATTTAGATGCGCAATTAAATTGGAATAATGGTTGGGCAAGAGCTTCGACTGACCCACGTACTCGATTAGATGGTTATACCACTATGGATTTAGTGTTGCGCCGTAAGGATATTCGAGTGGGTAAGACTAATTTTGCGATAGGGATTAAAAATGTATTTGATGCTGATGTGCGTTATCCATCGCCATCGCCTGATATTGGCAGCACAACAGTGAATATACCGAATGATTTACCCGG
>JAYQWJ020000675.1:0-2663 GCA_035829175.2 Candidatus Albibeggiatoa psychrophila | reverse complement strand
ACAGGCTTAATCTTTATTTTGCTGCCTCCAATCAGGCACTTTTTCATCTAAAATTGTTTCTAATACCAGCACCCGTTCAAGCAATTGTTAGGTTTTCTGTTGTAAAACTTCAATCCGTGCCTTATCATCGCTGGACAGTTTAGCCGCTTTAGTACGCATGGTGTAATGCAAAAATAGCCATAGTGGTATAATAAAGACGATAAAAAAATACCACAATATTGCTTAAGTTGGTTACAATTGCTGCCATGGCTTATCTCGGTAGGGTTAGATAGCAAAATGCATTGCACAGCCCATAACAAGGATACATTATGAGCAATCTTGCTAATGAAATTTATATGCTAATTGTCTCGCATACTAAGTGGAAAAAGCGTTTACAGGAAATGGTAAATGCAGGTGAAGGCAATTTCGACAGTATGCTTAAAGAAGACTCTGAATTTTGTGAATGGATTAAAGCAAATACTGAACAGTTTCAAGGTGATAGCCATTACGAAGCCGTGTCTAATTTGCATCATGAATTCCATCGTGAAACAGAAAAAATTATTCAACTTGCCGCAGACAGTGACAAAGAAACCGCATCCAAAGCAATGGATTATGGTAGTGATTATGAGCGTTTGTCACAATTACTAGTTCAAAAAATTATTGCTTGGCATGATGAAGTAAGCAAAGCCCAGTAGAAATCTTATTCAAATAAATCAATAGTGTAAACCAGACATCAATAACATCGTCTGGTTTGGTTTATTGACTTAATCTTCTGGAGTTTCAGCTTTTTCTTCTTGCTGCAATTGCCACAAATGCGCATAAGTACCTTGCAACGCTAATAATTCGCCATGTGTACCCCGTTCAATAATCCGTCCTTGATCCATGACTAAAATTTGTTCTGCATCAATAATCGTAGACAAACGATGGGCAATCACCAATGTTGTATGATTAACTGCAATTTCTGCTAACGCATTTTGAATCATTTTCTCTGATTTTGAATCCAAAGACGAAGTTGCTTCATCAAAAATCAAAATCTTTGGTTGTTTTAAAATTGCCCGCGCAATCGCAACTCGTTGTTTTTCACCGCCTGATAATTTCAAACCACGCTCGCCAACTATCGTATCATAGCCTTTGGGTAAAGATTCAATAAAATCATGAATATACGCCATTTTTGCTGCTTGGGTAATTTGTTCACGGCTGGCATTGGGTTTGGCATACGCAATGTTGTAATAAATACTTTCATTAAATAACACCGTGTCTTGTGGCACAATGCCAATCGCCGCGCGTAAACTGTCTTGCGTTACATGGCGCACATCTTGTCCATTGATTTGAATACTGCCTTGAGTCACATCGTAAAATCGAAATAGCAACCGCGCAACCGTTGATTTACCCGCACCACTACTGCCAACAATTGCAATTTTATGTCCCGCAGGAATATCAAAGCTCACATTATGTAAAATAGAACGTTCGGTTTGATAATGAAAACTCACTTCGTCAAAACGAACATTACCCGCGCCAACATCTAAATCTCGTGCATCGGGCGAATCTGTAATATCAGGCTCTTCTTCTAATAATTTAAAAATTAAATCCATATCCACCATTGCATGTTTCATTGCACGATAAATCATACCCAAAAAGCTTAAAGGAATGAATAATTGCAATAAGAAGGTATTGACTAAGACCAAATCACCTAAACTCATTTTGCCTTGCAATACACCATAAGTTGCAAAAAACATGATTAAGGTCACACCAACCGAAATAATCGCAACTTGCCCAAAGTTTAATAACGACATTGAGGTTTGGCTTTTTACCGCCGCATTTTCCCATAAATTCAAGGTTTCATCATAACGATTGAGTTCTAAACGTTCATTGCAAAATGATTTAACTGTTTCATAATTAATTAAACTATCAATGGCTTGGCTGTTGGCTTTAGATTCTTGAGTATTCATGGTATAGCGGAATTCCATGCGCCATTCCATGGTCCAAACTGTAAATCCAATGTAAACTGCAACCGTCGCAATCGTAATCAGGGCAAATTGAATATCATAAGAAACCAGTAAAATGATGAAAATCAGCCCAAATTCGATAAAAGTTGGCACAATATTAAAAACCAGATAATTCATAATCGAGCTAACGCTATGCGTCCCACGTTCTAAATCGCGCGAAATAGCACCCGTTTTACGTTCTAAATGAAATCGTAGCGATAAGGCATGTAAATGTTTTAGCACGCTATTGGACAATTTACGCATGGCGTGATAGCGCACTCTGGCAAAAATCGCATCACGTAATTCATTGAATAATCCACTGGCTAAGCGCAATGCACCATAAATTGAAAGTAGCAAAATCGGTAATAATTCGGGGTTTTGACCAATCGTATCTAAGGTATCAACCAATTCTTTTAAAACCACGGGAACTGCAATATTGGCAACTTTGGCTAACACTAAGGTTAATAAAGCTAATAAAACCCGTCCGCGATAATCCCATAAGTAGGGTAGCATTGAGCGGAAGTTTTTTCTGTCATTGCGGGGCTGTTTTGGTAAATCGGTACGACCTTGAGCATGTGCGGCTGTCATATTGGGAAAATTCAAATAGTTAAACCAGCAAGCATCATAGCAGGCTTGTGATTAGCAGTGAAGATATTTCAATTAATATAAAAGTAAATAGCGGACAAATCGTGAAAAATA
>JAYQWJ020000674.1:0-6290 GCA_035829175.2 Candidatus Albibeggiatoa psychrophila | reverse complement strand
TAGATGATTTGCCAGAAATATTAGACAATGTGGTTGATGAGTTAGATGACTTTCCTGAAACCTTAAATGATATTGTAAATGAAGACTTAAGTGATGATTTACCAACAGAAATAGACGATGAATTGCTTGATGATGATTTAGACAGTATTGCAGGTTCATTAGACGATAGTGTAGATGATGAATTTAATCAAGTTGATGATGCGATTGCAGAGTCTGAATTTATTGAAGAAACCCAACTGGCTGATATTGAAGTTTTAGAAGCATTTAGCTCTGAATTGACAGAAGCTACTGATGATTTAAATACGGCATTGGCTTTATTTGCAACGGCGGACAATGATAGTCCTGAATTATTAGAAGCAATTGAGTCATGTTCAGATAATATTCAATCTATTTCTGATGCGGCAGATAATGCACAATTGCAGGGTTTACAAGATGTTAGTATTTTCTTAAATGACAATATTTTTGCATTGAGTGCCCATGAATCTTCTATTCGTCGTGCGGCAAAGCCATTGCTTGAAAAAACCTTGAGCTTATTGCAAGAATATATTTACGCACCACGTCAAACCACGCCCATTTTATTAGCACATTTAGAAAATCCGGGTTGGATTCAACCTTTAGATGAAGAGCAACAACAAGAATTACTTGCCCGTTTAGCTCATATTCAAGAACTGGATGTGGCTGAACTGCCTGAAACGATTGAAGAAGATAGTAACGAGCCAGTAGCAGGAACAATGCTCGAATCAGATTCCATTATCAATGAAGAAATGCAGCTTGCTGATCCTGATATTTTAAATCTTTTGATTATGCAAGTCAGTGATTGTGCAGAAGGTTTGTCGCCTATATTAACCACTTTAACCGAAGCGGAAGATGGTAGCGAGACGTTACTGGAAGCGGTAGAAACCTATACTGAGCAAGTACAATCAGTGTGGGAAATCGCGGAAATGGCGCAACTCACAGGTTTGCAAGATATATGTAGTTTCATTAACGATAATGTGATGGGACTTGGGGTACAAGATCAGGCCGCTCGTTACAATGCACGGCACTTATTTGCGGATTGGCCACAATTGGTTTTAGGTTATTTAGAAGCCTCTAGCACCGCAAGCAATTTAGTTGAACATTTACAAAGTGATTTATGGGCATCGCCACTGGATATTGCTCAAGGTGAAACCTTACTTAATCACTTAATGAAACCTGCCACTATCGCAGGACAAGAAACAACCGACTCTGAACCTGCGGCACAAATTGTGCTGGCTGACCCTGATATTTTAGAACTAATTGTAGGTCAAATTGCTGATTCCGCATTGGAATTACAAGTTGTATTAGATACTATTGTCCAAGCAGAAGATGGTAGCGAAGACCAATTATTAACCGTCGAAAATTATACAGAACAAGTGCAAGGCATTTGGGATGTTGCGGATATGGCACAACTGGCAGGTTTGCAAGATGTGTGTGCTTTTATCAATGATAATGTAATGGCGTTGGGTATGTTAGAGCAAGCCACTCGACAACGTATACACCCGATTTTTGCCAGTTGGACACAGCCCGTTTTAAACTATCTCAATTCTCCTGTTGATGGTGCTCAGCAAATTATTGATTTAGTTAAAGATGAACGCTGGTTAATGCCTATGCACGCTGGCGATGCAGAAGCCCTTCATGCTAAATTATTAAAATCAGATACGATAATAACTGTTGATAACAGTGCCCAAGCTGCTCCTGAACCTGAAGTACTGGAGATTGCGCCACCTGAAACTATTGATTTACTTGTCGCTCAAGTGACAGAAACTTCGACCGACCTCACTGCAACCTTAAGCAAATTGATGGCGGCAGAAGATGGCAGTGAAGATTTATTATTGGCTGTTGATGCGTATACCGAAAATGTACAAGTGATTTGGGATACGGCAGAGATGGCGCAACTCTATGGATTGCAAGAAGTTTGCAGTTTTATCAATGATAATATGATGGCGTTGAGTATGCTGGGACGTAATGAACGCCAAGCCTCTCAAAGCGTATTTTCAGCATGGCCTGATTATGTCATCAATTATTTGCAAACACCCGCGACAGGTGCTCAAGAGTTGGTGTCACATTTGCAAAATCAACAATGGGCAAGTTCACTTGAAAACCCCGAACAATTCAGACAAAGTTTATTGGTGGGTGGTCAAACAGTACAAGAAAGTGTACCATCGCCCGTTGCTCCCGTTGCAGATATTGCACTTGCAGCTCCTGAAACTTTAGAACTAGTACGCGCACAAATAATAGATGTTGTGGAAGGATTATCCGCAGCCCTTGAGGTATGTGTCTCTATGGAAAATGATAACCCTAAACTGTTTGAAGCAGTTGAAGAGTACACCAATCAAGTACAGGTCATCTGGGATACGGCAGATATGGCAGGTCTTGTCGGCTTGCGCGAAGTGTGTACCTTTGTTAACGATAACATTACTAACTTTGTTCTGCTGGATAAAGAGACCAAACTTGAAAAACAAAGCTATTTTGAAACATGGCCTTCATTAGTACTTGATTATTTAAATGATCCTGAAGAAGGTGGTCAACAACTGGTTTTATTCTTACAAGATGAAACATGGCCCGTTCCTTTAGAAGCAGAACAAGCTCTGAGTTTGCTAGAACAACTCACACAAAGCACAACCTCTAGCGAACAAGTTGCTGCTTATGAAGCCCAGATTGCTCAAGAAGAAGCGGTTGTAGAACAGTCTATTGCCCTCGAATCGATTGCTGAAGAACAATACGAACCTGTCGAAGCATTAGATGATGTAGAGATGGAAAGTGATAGTGGTGAGATTTCATTAGGTAATGACGAGGTCTTAGAAATTCTAAGGTCTGAAATGGAATCAACTAAGGAAGAACTGGGTGAGAAATTAGACCAATTCACCCGTTTAGAAAGTAGCGACCCATTATTCAAAGAAGTGGCAGAAAACTACGCCGAACAAGTCCAACGCCTGAATATGGCAGCGGAAATGATGGGTTTAGATGGTATTCAAACTGTTGCTAATTTAGTTACTGACAACGTGAATGCTTGGGCTAAAACCGATTTGGCCACTCGACAAAAAGCTAAAAAACCATTATCAGAATGGCCTGATTTAGTGTTGGCTTATTTGAATTCGCCGATGGACAGTGTGATTAGCATGCTGAACCATTTCCGTGAATCATTCTGGATTAAACCCCTGCCAGACAGTGAAGCGCATGGCTTATTAAATCAGTTAACCGCAGGTACAACCGCTGATAAAGACAGTGAAATGGTCACGGATGACACCGACTCTCGTCAAACTGTCGCCACTGAAGAAGACGTTTCATTAGAATTGCCTGAAGATATTAACCCTGAATTATTAGAAGCTTACTTGCAGGAAACGCCGCAACATGCTTCTGATTTCTCGGAATGTATTCAAAATATTATTCAAGAACCTGATAAAGCGGAATTAGAAAAAGCCAAGCGGATTGCACATACGCTCAAAGGCTCGTCTAATATTCTTGGTGTCAAGGGTATTGCCAGCATGGGTCACCATTTGGAGGATATTCTTGAATATTTAACCGAACATCAAGTTGTTCCGCCGAAAGAATTGACGGGTGTCATGGTGGAAGTCGCTGACTGTATTGAAAGTATGGTGGGTTCACTAACAGGTGATGATGACGCGCCAGATAATAGCCAAATGTTGTTGCAACAAGTATTGGATTGGGCGAATCAAATTGATAAAGGTGAGTTAAAAGCACCACCTACGCCAACCAAAGCACCTCCAAGTGCTGCGCCTAAAGCCAGAGCCGCCGATAAGAAAGAACAAAAAGCCAAGCCTAAGAAAGATAACGCTGCACCAGAACAAATGTTACGTGTTCCAACGCGGACGGTTGACGACTTGATGCGCTTGGTTGGTGAATTATCGATTTCAATGGGGCAGATTCAAGAACGTCTCAAACATGTGATTGGTAGCACGCGGGTCTTAACTGAACAGGATTTATTGTTACAGAAAAAAACTTTTGAATTGGAAAACCTCGTTGATGTAAAAGGTGTCAACAATTTAGAGTCTGGTGGCTATCGCAAAACCGTTGAGGAAGAACAAGATGATTTTGATCCTTTAGAGTTTGAAGAATATAACGAATTGCATAGTGTGGCGCATAGTTTCATTGAGTCTATTGCGGACTCCCGTGAATTAGCGACCTCGATACGGGGTGATTTATCTGAACTTGAATTAATGTTTATTCACCAAGAGCGATTAAACAAAGAGTTCGAAGTCACGATTATGACCACGCGGATGGTTCCCGTGAATACGGTGATTTCCAAATTACAACGGAACATTCGTCAAACTTGTCGAGCAGTGAACAAAAAGGCTGAATTGGAAATTATCGGTGATGATTTGCTGATTGATAGTGACGTTTTGAGCAATTTGGGCGATCCGTTAATGCACATTTTACGGAACTCGATTGACCATGGTTTGGAAACGCCAGAAGAACGGATTGCCGCAGGCAAACCAGAAGAAGGTACGGTTGTTGTCCACTTCTATCGTGAAGGTAATAATATCGTTGTTGCGTGTAAAGATGATGGTAAAGGCTTGAATTATCCCAAGATTCGTGAACTGGGGATTAAGCGCGGCTTGGTTACTGAAAACCAGGAATTATCTGACAATGAGTTGGCTCGTTTGATTTTAATGTCAGGCTTTTCAACCAAAGAAGGTGTAACGCAAGTCTCTGGACGTGGTGTCGGTATGGACGTGGTATATACCAATATCCGTAATATGAAAGGCACGCTTGATATTTTCTCTAAAGCTGGCGAAGGCTCTGATTTTATTATCAAATTACCTTTGACTTTGGTAACGGTTCACGTTTTGATTGTGCGCATTGGTTCAACTTATTACGGTATTCCAACCAGTAGTATTCAGCAAGCTTTGGCGCATAGCAGTGGTGAATTTAAAACTGTCGGCAATGAGCGACATCTTGAAATTGGTAAGAATATTTATCAACTTAAAGCCTTGTCTGATTTGATTAGCGTACAAAGTGATTACCAAGGTATTGAGAATTGTGAAAATCGTCCGATTATCTTGGTACGTGAAGAAACCACAACGGTTGCAATGGTTGTTGATGAATTGGTTGATACTCATGATTTAGTTATGAAATCTATGGGTAATTATGTGAAGAAAATTCGTGGCGTATCAGGCGCGTCGATTCTTGGTGATGGTAGTCTTGTTCCATTGCTTGATTTGCCTGAGTTGTTACGTTCACCGATGCACTCGATGATGAATTTTGCGAGTGATGAAAGTACGGATACGGCGGTTATGGCGGGTTCAGGTGCGCCAGCAATTATGGTCGTGGATGACTCGTTAAGTGTCCGTAAATCAATGTCCTTGTTATTAGAAGATGCGGGCTTTGAGGTCATTCTTGCGAAAGATGGTCTGGAAGCGATTGAGGTAATGAACCAGCAGCGACCTAAAGTGATGTTGGTTGATATGGAAATGCCACGGATGAATGGTTTAGAGCTAACCGCTCACGTTCGAGCCAATCAAGAAACAGGCAATATCCCCATTTTCATGATTACTTCTCGAACCACTGAGAAACATAGAGAACAAGCAAAAACTGCGGGTGTTGATCATTATTTAACTAAACCGTATCAAGATACTGAGTTATTGGATTTAGTCGATCAAGCTTTGGCAGGTAAAATTCGCTAGGCTTTTGTTTATCAATGGGTAAGATGGTGGACTGTCCTCTGTCTTACTCGCTTATCATCTACTTCCTTATAATTGCTTACTTGCAAAACGAGCTTTGCACTCCTGTATTTTTTATATTCTCATCTAAAACGCTTTATTTCCCAAATAATTATAATTAAATATCCAGACGTTTTTAAAAACGCTTAGAAATGTGCTAATCGCGATAATATTGAGTTGGAATAGATTATGTCAGACAGTCATGAACGAGGTCGCTGGGCAGAAGAATTGGCTTATCAATATTTGCTACAACAGGGATTGGATCTAATTCAGCGTAATTACCGTTGCCGGGCTGGCGAAATTGATTTAATCATGAAGCATCAGCGAACATTGGTATTTATTGAAGTACGTTATCGGGCGAGTGCCCATTTTGGTACAAGTGCGGAAAGTATTGATAGTCGTAAACAGCAACGTATTTACAAAACAGCAGAGCACTATATCCAGCACTGCCATGACTGTGAGCAATTTACTTGTCGATTTGACGCGCTGTTAATTTCGGGCTATCCACCCAGCTCAAATATTGAATGGATTAAAAATGCGTTTCAGGGCTAATAATATCCCGTCAGGATAAAATGTAAGCCTTCCCCAATA
>JAYQWJ020000673.1:0-5404 GCA_035829175.2 Candidatus Albibeggiatoa psychrophila | reverse complement strand
TCCCATGACCGATATTGCACAATACAAAGTCAGCGCAGAACCTTTTTATCAAGCCCAAGGCGATGAAGTCAGCATTTATGAAGCGGCGTATAATTCACGTTTGCCGATGATGATAAAAGGGCCAACGGGTTGTGGTAAATCACGTTTTATCGAATATATGGCATGGAAATTAGGCCGACCCTTAATTACGGTGGCATGTAATGAAGATATGACCGCATCAGATTTAGTCGGGCGTTATTTACTAGATGCCAATGGCACACGCTGGCTAGATGGGCCTTTGACCACAGCAGCACGGATTGGCGCGATTTGTTATTTAGACGAAATCGTTGAAGCACGTCAAGATACCACGGTTGTGATTCATCCATTAACAGATCATCGCCGTACTTTGCCATTAGACAAAAAAGGCGAACTCATCAACGCGCATCAAGATTTCCAGTTAGTGATTTCTTACAATCCGGGTTATCAAAGCATGATGAAAGATTTAAAACAATCGACTAAACAACGTTTTGTCGCAATGGATTTTGATTATCCAAGTGCAAAAGTTGAAGCAGAAATTATCAGCAAAGAAGCACCATGCGATATTGAACTTGCGGCTAAATTGGTTAAAGTTGGCATCACAGCGCGTAATTTAAAAGGTCACGGTTTAGATGAAGGTATTTCAACCCGCTTGATGGTGTACGCGGCAAATTTAATTAGCCAAGGTGTTGCAGCTCCAGCAGCATGTCGGACGGCATTAGTACGCCCGATTACGGATGATAAAGATATTCGTGCCACTTTGGATCATGCAATTGACCAAGTATTTGCTTAAACCTCACTAATGAAATGGGTGATTTCCAAAAAATAGATTTATCTCACAAATATTAAAGATGTCTTATAATGCAAAGTGCAAATGCTACTGAATGACAGAACTGATAAGGTGCATATACACATTGTATATAAAAAAGCATCTTATGATGAAATGTATTTGTCTTGCGTTGGCTTTAACTCATTAAATTTGTTCTAAACAATGATGGGTAGACTAGCTATATTTTTTAAAGATCAAAAAGTGAGATAAGCATGTCTTATGAAATTACCCTTGTAGGTGCGATTGGAGAGCAACAGATTTATACCAGTCATGACGTTAGCCAATTGCTCGAACAAGAAAAAACCGCGTTAGTGCATGGTGAAACATTTACAGGTCGCCCTTGTACACAAATACACCTTTCCGAACAGCATGTTGTTAAAATCCATAATGAAATTAATCTTTCAGCCTTTTCCGCAAACCGTTGGGTACAACAAGCATTAGATAAAGAACGCAAATATCAAGTACATCACCCACACAAGACATGGTTTTTTGCCCATCAACGTGGAAAAGAAACCGCTTTAGTTGGCAATATTTGTCCTCGTTTACAAGCGGTGCATCAATACTTTACTGATGAGACTGCAACGGTTGATTTACGCCTGAAAGTATTACAGGAAATTTTCCATTATTACTTTTATATGGCAAAAACCTTTGATTTGCGGATTGATGAGGGTTTTTCTAACTTTGGTTTAGATGCAACGGGTAAAGTTTACTATTTAGATGATGATGTTTACATGTGGGATAGGTTTAATTCATGCTCACACATGTTAGGGGTTTATTTTCGTTCATCTGAGTGGTTGAATAATACAGAGACTGCCAATCAATTTGGACAGATTGTACGTGATGCAATTTACAAACAATATCAAGATAAACAATATTTTACTGTCTTAGCTGAATTAATTAAATCAGTGTATTTTCCATCAGAAATTCAAAGGCAATCAATCCAAACCTTTATTGATGCGCTGCAACAAAAACCTGCTAAACAAAAAAATATCGAAAAAATAAACTATCAAAATACCCGCTATATTGCTGTTTTAGCTGATGTTCATGCTAACTTACCCGCCTTAGATGCTGTACTGGCATTCCTCAAAGCTAAAAATATTACCCTTGGCATCATTGCGGGTGATATTGTTGGTTATGGACCACATCCAACTGAATGTATTGAACGTTTACAGGAAACGGATTTTGAGATTGTCAAAGGTAATCATGACCAAGGGCTTGCAACAGGTCAATTTAAAAAAGGCTTTTCCAGTACCGCCAAATGGGTATTAGATTGGACATCTCAGCGCGTCAGTCAAGAACACAAAACATGGTTAGAAGAGTTGCCGCCGATTTTACGTGATGACAATTGGTTGGTTTTGCATGGTTCGCCAATAGACCCCACTTTTTTCAATGCTTACGTGTATGAAATGACTTATCAAGAAAATTTAAACGCTTTAGAACGCAAAGGAATTCATATTTGTTTTCATGGTCATACTCATCAACCCGGTGCGTATGTGCGTAAAGGACGGATTGATAAACATGTGACAGATGAAGTGATTGATTTGTCTCAAGTGAGTCATGCTTTAATTTGTCCCGGTTCAATTGGTCAGCCTCGAAATGGACAAATAGGGGCTCAATTTGCAATTTATGACCAACAAGAGAAAAAAATTCATTTTCATAATCTTTCATACAATATCGACACAATCATCCAAGATATGGAAGCTGATAAATTTCCCGATCCATTGATTAATTTACTACGTGGCTATGGCAGAAATATGTAGTTAATTCAACGTCTAACCTAACAAATACAACAGCTACTCATCTCATCACTGGAGTGCAAGATTTATCTTGCTTGAACAACACTTTGCACTCCTGCATTAATTTAATGACATCTTAAAAATTCAAAATAACACAAACCTACAAACCTACAATACGGCTCTTACGGCTTGGTTATGAAAATAGTGCAAAAAGCCTTAAACACAGGACAAAGTTGAGTTCTGTTAGCTTGTTGCTATAATTTAAATGACCTGCTCAATATCCTGTTTTTTAATAATGGTCAATATTTTGCGTTTATAGATTTAACACCTATCACATTTTATGAGTCAAACTGATGTATGAAAACTTTCTCGCTGTAATTGCTACGCTGTTATTTCATGCCATTTTAGCTTTAGCATTTTTGTTAAATCTTAAGCAACCTTCTGCCGTCGTTGCAACTAAACAATATGAAGTAATTGATGCAGTTGCAATTGATGAATCCAAACTTTTAGCAATATTAGGTTCGACTAAAGCTATTGAATTAAAAGCAGAATTACAAAAACAGTGGGAACAGCAACAACATTTATCCGCGATTCGTTATGCCCAGTTGAAACAAGAAGAGCAACGTTTAGAAAAAATTCGTTTAGAGCAAGAAAATGCCGCAGAGTTGCAGCGTTTAAAAAAATTAGAGCAACAAACAAAAATTTTAGAACAACAGCATCAGCAAGAACAACAACGCTTGGCGAAATTACGTCAAAAACAGGAAAAATTAAAACAACAAGCTAAAAAAGCCATTGAGGAACGTAAGCGTTTAGAACAAGCAAAAAAGGCTAAAGCAGAACAAAAACGTCAAGCCGACGCTAAAGCTGAGAAAAAACGTCAAGCTGAAAAATTACGCAAACAACAACATGAAGCAAAAATTGCAAAGGAACAAAAAGCTAAAAAACAGGCCGAATTAGAGCATCAACGTAAAAAAGAAGCGGCGAAAAAAGCCGAAATTGAACGCCAAAAACAAGTGGCACGGAGACAGCAAGCTGCACGAGAAACTGAAATTAAACGCCAAATTGATGCCAAGCGCAAAGCCGCTCAAGATCAACGTATTAGTCGTATTATTAGTCTTATTCAACAAAGAGTGCAACAACAATGGCAACGTCCAGCACATACCTCATCAGATTTGACTTGTCGTATTTTAGTTAAATTAGCCTCGGATGGTGCAGTGACTTATGCTCAAGTTTCAGTGAGTAGTGGTCATACTGCATTTGATAGTTCAGCAATTAGAGCGGTTTACAAAGCCTCACCATTGCTGATTCCCAAAGATTTATACGATCACTTCAAAACATTCACTTTTACCTTCAGACCTTAATAACTATGCAAAACTGGATATTTTTACTACTTATTTTCTTCACGACATCGGTTTCCGCTACGCTCAATATTGATATTGTTGGCGGCAACACAGGTGGTCAACCTATTGCTATTGTGCCTTTTGCCAATCACACAGGCTCAGCTTTATCACAAAATATACCCAAAATTATTGCAGCCAATTTACGCCGTACAGGGCATTTTGCCATCATGCCCGTGAACCAATTACCCGAACAACCCAGCCAAATTTCACAAGTTAGCTTTCCTGCTTGGCAACAAATTGGAATGCCACATGCTGTTATTGGAAGTATTTCAGGTAGCAGTGTCAAAGGTTTTAAAGTTAAATTTCAATTGCTTGATAGCTTTGGTAGCAAATCCTTAATCGGTTATAGTTATCAAGCCAATGATCAAACTTTACGTCAAGTCGCACATAAAATCAGTGACATTATTTATCAAACTTTAACAGGTGAAAAAGGTATTTTTAGTACACGGATTATCTACGTTACAGTGAAAGGTCGTGGAAAAACAAAGCAATATCAATTAAATGTGGCTGATGCTGATGGGCAAAACCCGCGTGTGATGTTGAAATCCTCAGAACCGATTTTTTCACCTACATGGTCGCCTGACGCAACTCAAGTCGCTTATGTGTCGATGGAAAATAAACAAACAGCGGTTTACATTCAAAATATTCGTTCGGGTAAACGTCAGTTGTTATCAAATTACAAAGGTCTTAATTCTGCACCTGCATGGTCGCCTGATGGTTCACGCATCGCCTTGTCATTATCAAAAGAGGGTAATCCAGAAATTTATATTATCAATTTGCGAGGACGTAGCTTGAGTCGTATCACGAATAATCCCGCGATTGATACTGAACCCGAATGGTCGCCAGATGGCAAATCATTGGTGTTTACTTCAGATCGTAGTGGTGCACCTCAGATTTATCATGTTTCGGCTTATGGCGGTAAAGCACAGCGTGTGACTTATATCGGTCGTTATAATGCACGAGCACGATTTTCACCTGATGGTCAAAAATTAGCGTTGCTACATAATAATGGCAAGGGTTATCAAATCGCTTTGTTGCATTTACCTAGCGGTCAAGTGAATGCGCTAACTCGGACAACATTGGATGAATCACCAAGTTTCGCACCCAATGGCAGTATGATTTTATATGCAACGGGTTCGGAATTAGCAGCGGTTTCTGTCGATGGAAAAGTGCAGCAACGTTTAGCTATGAGTGCAGGATATGAAGTAAGAGAACCTGCTTGGTCGCCACTTAAATAAGTTTAATTTAATAGAGATGTTGCAAGCTTTAAAATCAACTATTTACAAGTAGGTTTTTAGAGTTAAAATAATTATATGATTTATAAAGGTGCATCACACTCTATTATATTTCTAGGGTTTAAACCCTTCTAATCGTAATTACACCCGACGTTCCGCAGTTAACGAAATTTTTAGATTATTTTCAAT
>JAYQWJ020000672.1:0-2343 GCA_035829175.2 Candidatus Albibeggiatoa psychrophila | reverse complement strand
AACTGCGGAACGTCATAAGTATCACTTTATAGGAAATTGACTATAGAATACTATCGCTGCGTTTACCCGTAGGAATTCTCTTTCTTTAGAGAAGAGATGATGTCAACTTGCAGATTCTGAATAAACTCAGATAATTTTATTTTATGGTTTTGGATATTATTTTGACTCCAGTATAATTCTGTAAAATCAGTAGTTTCATTGTCTATTGCCATCGGTTTAGTAAGATAACGTGCGCTTTTATATTTATCAAGCAAACTTTGAATCAACAGCCTATTTTCCCAACTTTTTGGATAATAACCTAAAAACCATAAACCTTTACCTTGTAATTGAGTAATTAAGTTTTCTGGAATCAATTCATTAATTTCTTTAGCAAATTTAAAATAATCCGTTTCAGATAAACATAAGTTGCTATCATTGGTTGCACATAAATGCGCACAGCCCATTGATTTGTAAATAATTGAGTATTTTTCTAACAACTCTTTGCAAGCAATTTGATTATTCATCTGTATTTTTGTATCCAATGAGTCGCAAGCAGTGAGCAAAAATTTACCTACTGTATCGCTAGGTACAATGACAATGTAGGGTTTGTCTTGTTGTTCAAAGGTTTTTTCTAATTGATTATCTTGGCAAGTTGAGAGAATAATAATATTTTCCTGTACGTTTGCCAGCAAATCACATAGTTGTAAATAAGTGGAACTATGTTTTAAATGAAACAGCTCGTTTTTAATTTTATCTTCTAAAGTCGCTCGGCTTTGATATTCAATAAATTGACAGGCTTTGGGGAAATCTCCTTGAAATTCGTTAGAATCTGTCAGTTTTGCAATTAAAGTTTCTTGTGCATTGGATGCGATAAAAACTGCCGTATGACCTTTGTTAAGTTGTTCGCTCAAACTGGCATAATTTAATTGGCTATCCATTTTTGCTTGCTTTGGCTTTACATCTTCTATCCAAGATTCCGTTATAATATCAGCAGTTAACTCATTTTTGATAAAGCTTTCTAATAGCATCAAAAATGTATCATCTTCAATTGATACGCTTTGTTTATTTTGTAAATCTCGTAGATATTGCAGAAATTCTTGAAAAATACGATTATCAAATTTATTTATGTTTTTGGCTAATCCTTGTCTGATTTTCTTGATACGCTCATCATTTTGTTGTGTTGCAATTTCTAATGTGAGCAACGGGAAGTTATTTTTTTCATTGCCTAATAAATTGGGGATTGGGACTGTTTCTTGATGTTGTGCATTGTATTGATGGGTTTGTTTTTTTAGCCAACGATATAAATCGCTAATGCCTAGATTTTCTGTGTTTGTTATTTTAGTTTCATGTTTGGTCAAGGCATCATGGATTTGATAAGTTAGAAAACTGGCATTTAAATCATCAATTTCCTTGGCTTTTTCTAAGCGTTCGCTGGCGGTTAAAATTCGATAACTATCTGAAATATCAAAAGACCATTCTTCAGCTTTAAGCCCAGCATGACAGCAATCTAAAATGATGAGTTTATTTTTGACTTTACAAGAATCTAAATTATTGGTGATTTGGCTAATATCTAGCAAATGAGCACGTTTTTGTATATTTTCGCCTAACACTAAGTGCAATTTTCCTTTGACTAAATATCCGTGTCCTGAAAAATAAATAATCAGTGTATCGGTATTTTTTGCGGTATCGATGAAATCATCTAGTTGCGCTAATATTTGCGATTTTTCATTATGTGCTATGGTAATTTCATAATCATGTTTGCGCAGTGCACGCGACATCAGGTCTACATCTTGTGCAGCGTATTGCAGCCCTAGGCTATTGATACCAATTAGAAATGCTTTATTCATCATTTTTTTTCGAGCTGAATTTAACCACAATGCCTTTATCAAGCCCAAAATTTAATTCTAGGTTTTTATCGTATTTTGCACTATCTGGCTCTAAAATTTCAAATCGTTTGACTAGTTTTATATAGGGTTTTCCGTTTTCATCGGTCATGATATTGCCGTCAGCGTCTCGGATTTCTACGGGTTCGAAAAATGAGACATACATGGGTTTTTCATGCAAAGTACGAATAAGACGTGAAACGCTAAAAATCACACCTGTTGCGACTGCGCCTGTGGCTAGGATAATCGGTACAATTGCTTTTGAACGTGCGCCTTGTTGTGAGAAGGGTAATATGCCATTTTCTACTTCTGCGTCAATTTGTTCTTGTTGCACAATGTCGTCTAATTCGATTGCATTGTCTTGTAATATTTGTTGTATGTCATCAGAGAATTCAAAATAAAATGGGTGTGTTGTCATGGTTTATTCCTTATTTATGATGGTTTGAATTTCTGTTAAAACAGCAAGTAACTCTACTTCTAT
>JAYQWJ020000671.1:0-2867 GCA_035829175.2 Candidatus Albibeggiatoa psychrophila | reverse complement strand
CGCTGCGTCATGAATTTACTCGACATGGCACGTGGTGAAGGCATTCCCACAAAACTTATGGGAACGAGACAAAATTATTGATAATACCAATACTTATTTATAATAAAAACATCTCTGGCTCACGGATTATAAATAGGTAACACGCTATAAAAATAAACGGGGACAACTCAGCATAAGGTTGGCAAGCCCATATTATTAAAAAATATTAGCAAGGAGGAATAATGAGTCGCCTAGGCGTTTTAGTTATTGAAGATGATTTATTATTAAATCACTTACTAGTTGAAAACTTACAAAAAATAGGCTACGAAGCAGAAGGTGTCGGCACATTAAATGAAGCTCGCCACTATTTAACTCAAAAAGAAGTTGCCTTATTGTTGCTTGATGCGCATTTGCCCGATGGAACAGGTATGGAGTTATTGGAAAAAAATAATTTACCCCCCGTGGTCTTTTTAACTGCTTATGGCTCAATACGTGAGGCAGTGTCAGCGATGAAAGCAGGTGCTACGGAATATTTAGTCAAACCGATTAATTTGGATGAGTTAGAAGTGACCATTTCGCGGGTGCTTGAAACCCAAGCCATGAAACAAGATTATCAATTTTGCAAAGCGCAGGTACAAAAGAAAAGTCGCAGCAAGGTGATTGTAGGTCAAAGTCCTCAGATTGAAAAAGTGCATGAACTGATTCGAGCGGTTGCGCCGACGGGTATGGGGGTGTTGGTTCAAGGTGAAAGTGGCTCAGGCAAGGAGTTGGTTGCGGCGGATATTCATAAACATAGTGAGCGTGCGCAGCGGAATTATGTGGCATTGGATTGCTGTTCGTTACAAGAAAGATTGTTTGAATCTGAATTATTTGGACATGAGAAAGGTTCGTTTACGGGAGCGGATAGACAGAAAAAGGGTTTAATTGAAGCAGCAGATGGTGGTACATTATTTTTAGATGAAATTGGAGAAATTGAGCCTTCTATTCAGGCCAAATTATTAAGAGTATTGGAAACAGGACATTTTAGACGTTTGGGCGGAACGAAAGACTTAAGTTCTAATGTGCGGATTATTGCGGCAACCAATTGTAATTTAGAGAAAATGAGTGAAGAAGGGACGTTTCGTTTAGATTTATATTATCGGTTGAGTGCATTTGTGATTACAATTCCTCCTTTGCGCGAACGTCGTGATGACATTCCTGAATTAATGAATCATTTTTTGCAGAATCATACTTTTTCGCGGCGGATTAATAAACAATTTACTCATACCGCACTGAAAGAGCTGGTTGCGTATCATTGGCCGGGTAATGTGCGTGAATTAAAAAATGTAGTGGAACGTGCGATTATTTTATCGGGTGATAAGCCAGATATTCGTCCTGAGCATTTGACGTTTTCGAATATTCGCAGTCATCGCAATATTGGATTTCAACTTAATTTTGATCATGAGCCAACATTGGAAGAAATTGAGCGCGATTATTTAAGAGTGTTGCTCAACAAGTATTCGGGACATCGTCTAAAAGTTGCTGAGGCTTTGGGCGTGAGTGAAAGAAATACTTATCGTTTATTAAAGAAACATGCGTTGTCTTAAGGTTTTATTTGTCGAATTCGCCTCTTGAGCGTAAAGTGATTGAATTATATGAATAACACCGAAAAATCTATTTCCATCAGTGCTGATGTGATGGATTCAAATGTTATTGGAGGCGGTTCGCATAATTCGCAGCATATTGAGCATCACGGCGTTTCAGCAGAATTGTTTGCTCAGTATGCCAATAAATACTGTTTTTAGATATAAATTATTTAGAATCAACATCTTAATGTTAATAAATAATTTTAGAAAGCAATATATTGAGGAAATTTGGGCAAAACACACTTCAGAGAATGCTTACATTTTTTATTTTGCTACAAAAGGAATTCATCAATACAGTCCACCATTTAGCACGATCACTCTGTCCACTTTCCCCAATCAACTTATAACCAACAATCGCCTTGATGTATAATATGCTGATTCTCATTTTAGCCATCGCTGTATCGACATGAAATTGATTGATTTTGAAGTAGGTGTAGATAAACCCTTTTTTCTGATCGCAGGTTCTTGCGTGATTGAATCTGAACAAATGACGTTAGATATTGCAGGTCATTTAAAAGAAATCACTCAACAACTTGGAATTCCCTTTATTTATAAATCCTCTTTTGATAAAGCAAACCGCTCCTCACACGATAGCTTTCGCGGCTTAGGGGTGGAAAAAGGCTTGAAAATCCTCCAAACCGTTAAACAACAAATCCAAGTACCCATTCTGACTGATGTACACGAAGACACACCGTTGGCAGAAGTCGCGAGCGTAGTGGATGTTCTGCAAACCCCTGCTTTTCTATGTCGTCAAACTAATTTCATCCAAAACGTGGCTAAACAAGGTTTACCTGTCAATATTAAAAAAGGGCAATTTCTCGCACCTTGGGATATGGTCAACGTGGTGAATAAAGCCAAAGCAGTTGGTAATCAACAGATTATGGTTTGTGAACGCGGCGTTTCATTTGGATATAACAACTTGGTTTCTGATATGCGCTCATTGATGATTATGCGAGAAACGGGCTGTCCTGTGGTTTATGATGCAACCCATTCGGTGCAATTACCGGGCGGACAAGGCACATCATCAGGCGGTCAACGCGAATTTGTCCCTGCATTGGCGCGAGCTGCGGTTGCTGTTGGTATTTCAGGTTTATTTATGGAAACGCATCCCAATCCAGAGAAAGCTTTGAGTGATGGCGCGAATTCTGTTCCTTTAGCGGAAATGGCGAATTTATTAAGTCAATTAAAACAAATCGATGAGATTAACAATTAACAATTAACAATTAACAATTAACAATTAACAATTAACAATTAACAATTAAC
>JAYQWJ020000670.1:0-4075 GCA_035829175.2 Candidatus Albibeggiatoa psychrophila | reverse complement strand
TCAGCAAATAGGTTTAAGTTCAAAACAGTAAAAAAATCACAGTAGAGACAAAGCAAAGTATGACAGGAATTAGCATAATAAGTTTTCGCAACGATAAATGATTTTCTCTACCTATTTTATCAAGAAAAAAAATGAGATGTGTTATAAAATTCGATATTTAAAAATGCTGATTTCCATATCTTAATGTGAAATTTTCTAAGCGGACATATTATTTTGTATAATTATAATTTATCTAATTGATTTACAAAATATAAATTTTATTTTATTAAAAATATACTGAAAATGTAAAAAATGACAAATAAAGATAGTTTTAAACAATTACTTAACGCTTTAGGTTTTGAATCACAACACAGTGTTTATACTAAAAACTTTACTGATACAAAAACCAGTTTACAAGTTGATTTTAAAAAAGAATTATTGATTTATCCTGAGCAGCAAGGCTTGATTATCAATGAGCGACAAACTTGTAATTTATCAGTCGCAGAGAATTTTGTAGTGTTTGAGTGTGTACATCGATTGTTGGAAAAAGGCTATAAACCAGAGCATCTTGAGTTAGAACCAAGGTGGAAACTGGGTCGTGGTGCAAGTGGCGGTCGTGCTGACATTTTGGTCAAAACCCAAGATAATAAGCCATTGTTATTAATTGAGTGTAAAACGTGGGGAACAGAATTTGATAAGGCGTGGAAAGAAACACAATTAGATGGAGATCAATTGTTTAGTTATGTACATCAGATTCCAGAAACCCAATTTTTATGCTTGTATAGTTCTCAGTTTGATAAAAAACTCACGTCGATTTCACATATTATTTCCCATCGTGATAACCCGCAAGTTTTAGAAACCAATAAGCAATTAAAATCTTTTGAGCAGGCTAAAAATGTTAAAGAACGTTTTTTAGTATGGCGTGACACTTATTTGCTTGAATTCACCACAAAAGGCATTTTTGAGGATAATATTCAGCCGTATCAAATTGGCAAGGATAAGTACACTTTAGAGGATTTATCAATCGTTGATGTACGGGATAAAGAGGGTAAATATCATCAGTTTAGAACCATTTTACGCAAGCATAATGTGTCTGGGCGCGAACGTGCATTTGATGTATTGGTGAATTTGTTTTTGTGCAAAATTGTGGATGAAACCGAGAATATTACTGATTTGAAGTTTTATTGGAAAGGCATTGCGTATGATAATTATTTTGATTTGATTGACCGTTTGCAGGCTTTGTATAAAGTGGGGATGGCAAAGTTTTTAGCTCAAGATATTGTTTATATTAGTAATGATGCGATTGATGATGCGTTTTGGACGGTGAAGCAAAAGCCCAATGCGACGAAAGAGACGATTAAACATTATTTCCGTCAATTGAAGTTTTTTACTAACAATGATTTTGGCTTTATTGATGTGCATAATGAAAAGTTGTTTTATCAGAATGTGAAAGTATTATTAGAAGTGGTGCAAATGTGGCAAGACATGCGGATTAAAGACACTGCACACAATCAGTTTTTAGGCGATATGTTTGAATTTTTCCTTGATAATGGGATTAAGCAGTCGGAAGGTCAGTTTTTTACACCGATGCCGATTTGTAAATTTATTTTGATGTCATTGCCTTTAGAACAGCGAGTACAAGCATTTGATGATACGCCAAAAGCCTTGGATTATGCGTGCGGTGCAGGACACTTTTTGACTGAGTTAGCGACCCAAATGTTGCCTTATGTTGAAAAGTATAAGCAGGCTAAGGTCAATGATTTTTTCTATTCTATTTATGGTGTTGAAAAGGAATATCGTTTATCAAAAGTGGCTAAATTGTCTTCATTTATGTATGGACATGAGGGCATTCAAGTTTTACATCAGGATGCGTTAGCTGAGCATGAGGATTTGAACGCTGGCAGTTTTGATATTTTGGTAGCGAATCCACCGTTTGCAGTTGAGGGTTTTTTAGCCACATTGGATGAGGAGCAGCGCGAGGCGTTTGAGTTGACTCAGACAGTGAATAATGTGGTGAGCAATAATAATATTCAGTGTTTTTTCATTGAACGCGCTAAGCAGTTACTTGCACCGAATGGGGTTGCGGGGATTATTGTGCCATCGTCGATATTGTCGAATGCGGACGCGATTCATAGTAAAACCCGTGAATTGATTTTGCAGTATTTTGATATTGTGGCATTGGTGGAGCTGGGTAGTGGGACGTTTGGTAAGACGGGTACGAATACAGTGGTTTTGTTTTTCAGACGTAAAAGTCTACAGCCTGAAGCCGCAACCCATTATCGTTATCGGGTTGATACATGGTTTGATGGTCATGACGATGAAGGCGAGATTTATCAGGATGTGAATTTGATTAAGGCGTATTGTAGATATGTAGAAATAGATTGGAATTTGTATCATGGCTTTTTAGCGGGTAAATTGTCGGACGATTTGTTGGAAACAGAGATATTTCAAGCCTATCGAAAAGCATTTGATGTAAGCACTTTGTGCAAAAATTTGAAGAAAAAGCGTGATTTTAAAGCATTGGATAAGGATGCACAGCAAGTAGCATTAAATAAACAGTTTTTGAAGTATGTGCGAAAGATTGAGAAACAGAAATTGTATTATTTTATTTTGGCTTATTTGAATCCACAACCTGTTTTAGTGGTGAAAAGCCCTGTTGATAATAAGCAGAAAAAGCAGTTTTTAGGTTATGAATGGAGTGCTGCAAAGGGAAGTGAAGGTATTAAATATAATGGTGGTAGTACGGTAAATGAGATTATTACGCCGTTGTTTGATCCGCAAAATCCTTACAATGTTGAGAAAATTAATTTTTATATTCAGCAGAATTTCTTAGGACAAGATTTTGATATTCCTGAACATTTATCTACTTTTATGACGCACACGCCATTAGTGAATTTGTTAGATTTTTCACGGGTCGGATTTGATAAAACGATTTCGTTATCACCCAGAAAAACCTTGCAGCAAGTTGTTCAAAGTCGTTGGCAATTGGTTAATTTAGGAGAAATATGTCATATTTTAATTGGCGGTACACCTTCAAGAAGAAACGCTGCATTTTTTACAGGCGATCATTTATGGGTTTCTATTGCTGAAATGGCAGGTCAAACCATTTTAGATACTAAAGAAAAATTAACCGATGAAGGGGTTAAAAATTCTAATGTGAAGTTAATCCCACAAGGTACAACATTACTCAGTTTTAAATTATCTATTGGTAAAACAGCCATTGCAGGTCAAGATTTGTATACTAATGAAGCTATTGCAGGGCTTATCCCTAAAAAAGATTCTATTTCCAACAGTTATTTATTTCAAATATTCAATAGTAAATTAATTGATTTAGAACAAGTAGACTCTAAGGTATTTGGCAAAAGCTTAAATAGCCAGTATTTAAAAGAAGAAATACAAATCCCACTCCCTCCCAAAGACATCCAAGCCAAAATTGTCGCCGAATGTGAAGCGATTGATAATGCTGTCATGCAAGCGCAAGAAAGTGTTGAACGACTGAAAGGGGAAATAGAAAATATTGCTAATCAAGTGTTTAGCTATCCAACACAGGAATTAGGAAATGTTTGTGACAAACCAAAATATGGAGCAAACGAAAAAGCAATTGAAGGAAATCCTAATATAGATTACCGCTATATCCGAATTACAGATATAAATGATGATGGTAATTTAAATAATGATTTCAAAACGATTGGGAATTTAGATGAGCAATATATTTTACAAGATAGAGATTTTTTATTTGCAAGGTCTGGGAATACGGTAGGTAAAACATTTCTCTACAAATCAATTTATGGAAAAGCAGTTTATGCAGGTTATTTAATTCGTTTTAGAACTGATAAAGGTGTATTTTTGCCCGAATTTTTAAATCTTATTACAAAAAGCAATGATTATCAAACATGGGTATCAACAATGCGTCGTGGAACATCACAGCCTAATATTAATGGGCAAATGTATTCTAATTACTTAGTTCCAGTCCCACCACTAGAAATACAAAAGCAACTGGTTGCAGAAATCAAACAACTTGAGCAACAGATAAGCCTTGCCCAACAAACCATTGATGAGGCAAATGCCAAAAAACAAGCAGTGTTAAAACAATATT
>JAYQWJ020000669.1:0-2288 GCA_035829175.2 Candidatus Albibeggiatoa psychrophila | reverse complement strand
TATGAGCCCGACGAGCTACCAAGCTGCTCCACCCCGCATCAATTAAGAGACGCATTATATGGAGTCTCTACCTTCAATGCAAGCTTTATTTTCGTTATTTTTTAGAAGGACGGCGTTTTACGCGCTGTTGGATAAATATCACAATTCAACAGGATAAAATTCTATTTATATTGTAGCAATTTCGCAAACTTGAATTTATCACAAACACAGAGTATGTTATGAGTTAACGTGATGGTAAAGAGAGCACGCATGACTAAACCCTTACAACTTACCAATGAAGATGGCTTATTGCTTACGGTACGCCTACTGCGTAAAAATGATGCGTATGGTGATGACGATGCGTTTATCTATGATAAAGACGAGCCTAGTTTAGAAGTGTTCGATGCAAGTGGCTTTGAAGAAGAACCTGAGATTTATGGTTATTTTACAGGTATTCGTTTTATTGTTGGCGAGATTTTTGTGGAGCAGATTGATGAAGATTCTATCATTAGTGAACATTTTTCAATTTGGGGGATTTCTGAAATCACTGTAGCGTTGATGCAAAATTGGTTAGTCAAGCAGCTATCAGAAGATGAAAAACATTTTGTTGATGCGTCGTGGTTGGAAAAAACCAAATTCACACCGACAAAGCATTCTATGTCAACCCCAAAAACAATGCCTTATCATCCCAATAATTTGTTTAGAGAAATTGAAAAAAATATGGATTTTGACGAGTTTGAGGATGAATTTGACGAGTTTGAGGATGAATTTAAAGATGAAGAGGACAATATAAATCATTTTGTTTTGCAAGAATTAGATGCTGCATTACGGGCTTTGGATTTGGCTGAATCGGCAGATAATCAGTGGAAACAGGGCAATGTTAATTTGCGTTTATATATTTTGGCGGCAAAAAAGCAAATCTTAAAAGCAATCCAGCTTGCAAATCCAAATTAATTCTCTTATAACATCTTGAGTTTAAAATTAATATCATCAACTCAAGGTGTTTATCCATTGCTGCATTAATGGGACTTTGATTTGATAGCCCTCTTCATTTAAATCAATCACATCATGTTTTTGTAAAGTATCAATTGCTGTATTCAACGTTTCTGTATTCATCTCTGTTTTTTGAGTTAATTCCTCAGAACTTAAACCTGTCTTAGCTTGTGCCAATTGGATTAAAACTTGTTTTTGTTGTTCATCCGCTTGTCCCCAAACCCCTGTAAAATAATAATCGCTGTCTTGGAAAAAACGGGATTCAGTAAGCACCATTTCTAAATCTTTGATGCTGAAACGGTCGGCGCGTTGTTGGCTTTGGTCAAATTTTTGATCGTTGTAAAGGCTCAGCAAGTTGTGGCAAATTTGTTGGATTAAATAGGCTTGTCCGTGAGTGAGTTGGATAATTTTATCAATCACGTCTTGGTCATAATCAAGTGGGAAATCTTCGGCGGGTTCTGTAATCAATAGGCGTGCGGGTGCGTCTTCAAGAAAGCTGACTTTAATCGCTTTGATGCTGCCAAACAGGGGATTAAAATAGTCTTTGCGCATTTCGTCAAGTGTGTGCAATCCTGCAAATGCGAGTATAAACCATGGATAGGTTTGAATCACGCTGCGGAAATATTCAAGTAATCCTTTGTCGAGTGTGCCTTTATTAATGCGTTGTTCTAGGTTTTCAAATTCGTCAAGTGTAATGATAAGATATTGATATTGTTCTGTTTGTTGTTTATTGATTTTGCGCAGAAAACGATCAAATCCATGATAAGGGTCGGTTTGAAATGTTTCGGGTTTGGGTTCGGATAGTTCAAATTGGGTTTCAATTGCTTCGTAACAGGCATCAGCGAGTTGATATAACAAGTCTTGTAAGGTCTTGGCGCGGATACGTTGTAAATTAAAATCAATGATATGTTTGTTTTCACCAAAGCGGCAGCCTAGATTGTGCAGAATTGAGGTTTTGCCCATGCGGCGGTGTCCATAGAGTACAACGGATGCAGGGTTTTTGCTCATCCACAGTGATTCAAGTTCGCGGAAAATATCGTCACGTCCGACAAACAGTTTTCCTGTTACGGGGTTGCCAGCGACGTAAGGATTTTCAATTGGTTTTTCAATGCTGAAGCGACCGACTGCGCCGCCTTCTTTTGTAAGTAGCGGTTGCCAGTGGTCAATGATGGCTTGGATGATTTTTTGTTCGGGTTGATGTAGGGTTTCGATGTTTTGTTCTAGGGTTTCGAGCGTATCAAGGCTACGGGCAATTGCGGCAAGTTTGTTTTGACGGCTGGTGGCATCGCAATAGGCTTGAATGTCGCGGCTGGCAC
>JAYQWJ020000668.1:0-12844 GCA_035829175.2 Candidatus Albibeggiatoa psychrophila | reverse complement strand
CGGGCGTTCTTGCACCATTAGTCGGTGTTATCGGTAGTATGCAGGCTTTAGAAACAATTAAATTTATTGCTCAAATAGGTGAAATACTGCATGGACGTGTATTGCTTGTAGATTTACTGCAAATGGAATCGTATACCATGCAATTGCGCAAAAATCCAAACTGTCCCGTGTGCAATAGCAGGCTTTGAATATGTTTTTAGAATTACTTAAGGAAATAAAATTAAATAATTTATATATTTTAAGGCGTGAAAAACTTGTTTTCTCGTGCAGAATAAGTTCCGCACTCCTAAGTTATTGCGAACCGTGAGAGATTATAAGATTTTAATCACATTGACATCAGCAGTACTACAAAATTCACCATAATAGCGGGGGCCATGCTATGAGTACATTACCAGAAACAAGCCCGATTGACTTTTCTATGTTGCACCATTTAGAAGAAATTATGGGTCGTGAAATGTGTGGCGTACTACTGCAACAATTTATAGCATATTTACCAGAACAGTGTGATCAATTAACTCAAGCTTTTGAGCAGCAGGATTACGAACATTTACGTTATAAATCTCATCAATTTAAAGGTGAATGCTTGCAAATGGGTGCTGTTGTCATTGGTCAAGTCTGCACAGAATTAGAAAATAAAGCTAAAACCATGCAAACTAAAAATATCGAATCTTGTTTAAAAAAATTACATTATGAAACTCAACGTGCCATTGCGGTATTAGAAGAACAGGCTCATTGAATATGGCGGACTATCAAGGACATATTTTAGTCGTAGATGATGCCCCTTTGATGCGCAAAGTCTTGGCCGAAATATTACGAAAATTTGGCTACCGAGTACAAACAGCGATTAATGGTCAGCAAGCGATTGATTATTTTATTGAGCATCGTCCCGAATTGATTTTGATGGATGCGGACATGCCGACATTAGATGGTGTCACCGCCTGTCAACGGATTAAAGCCTTACCTGAAGCCAAATATTTACCTGTGATTATCGTCACCGCCTATGTTGGTCGAGAATGGGTAGACAAAGCCTATGCCGCAGGTGCAATCGATTATGTCACCAAGCCTGTCAATTGGGATGTTTTACGCAACCGAATTCATTATATTTTACAAGCGAAACGTGCTGAAGAAGCCTTATTTGACGAAAAAGAAAAAGCCCAAGTCACCTTAGCCTCGATTGGCGATGGGGTTATTACCACCGATGCAACAGGTTTAATCGAATATATCAATCCTATCGCAACATCTCTTACGGGCTGGTCTTATGACGAAGCTCGCGGCAAACCACTTAATGATATTTTTTCGCTGATGAGTGAAACCAATAAACAAGCTATTTATTTTCCGATTGAAAACTGTTTGCAAGAGAGAAAAGTTGTTGAATTAACCAGTAATAGCAATAATATTGTGTTAAAGCATCGAGATGGACAGCATTGTTATGCGATTGAGGATTCTGCTGCGCCAATCCAAGACCGCCATGGCAATATCATCGGAGTGGTTTTAGTGTTTCATGACATCACTGAAAATCGTCGCATGACCCAAAAGCTGTCTTATCAGGCGAAACATGATGCACTCACAACCTTATTTAATCGCCATGAATTTAATAATCGTCTGCGTGATCTGCTACAACAACCGCGTAAGCATGGTACTGAACACGCACTACTTTATTTAGATTTAGACCAGTTTAAAATTGTCAATGATACCTGTGGTCATGATGCAGGCGACCAATTATTAAAAGACGTTGCAGCATTATTACAAACCACGGTTAATGAATTTAGTATGTATAAAAAAGCCACTTTAGCCCGCTTGGGTGGTGATGAATTTGCCTTATTATTAGAACAATGTCAGTTGCAAAATGCCTTATTAATTGCCCATAAACTGTGTGATGATGTACAAAACTTATGCTTTTTCTGGACTGATGAGAAAAACAAACTCAATCGTCGTGTATTTAAAATTGGAATTAGTATTGGTTTAATGCCGATTACCGAATATTTATCCGATAAAACCACCAATCAAAAAAGTATATTAGCCATGGCGGATGCAGCTTGTTATGCGGCAAAAAATGCAGGGCGTAATAATGTACATATTTATAAAGATACTGATTTAGCTGAGGAAATTGAGTGGGTTTCAGTTATTAATAGTAATTTGGAAAAAAATTCAGGATTTCATCTTTTTTATCAACCAATTAGCTCGCTCAAAGAAATCCATTATCCTAAGTTTTATGAAGTCTTGTTACGCATGGATGATCGTCAGGGAAATCTTGCGCCACCGGGGGCATTTTTATCCACTGCGGCACGTTACAATTTAATGCCAACCTTAGATTTATATGTCATTGACCAAACTTCAACTTGGCTCAGTAACAATCCTACTCGTTTACAAGGTTTAAACCTTTGCAGTATCAATATTTCAGCTTATTCTCTGGCAGATAAAAACTTTCTGAAGCAAGTTAAAGAATATTTACAAGCCTCTCCTGTACCCTTAAATAAAATTTGTTTTGAAGTGACAGAAACCACCGCGATTAGCAATTTTACAGGTGCTCAACGCTTTATTCAGGAAATGAAAGCACTAGGCTGTCGGATTGCGATGGATGATTTTGGTTCTGGTATTTCTGCATTTAGTTTTTTGAAAAAATTACCGATAGATTTTATTAAAATAGATGGCAATTTAATTCGGCATATCGTTGAAGATAAAGTAAATTTTGCGATGGTCAAGTCTATCAATGAGATTGCACATTTGATGAATATTGCGACAATTGCAGAATTTGTTGAAAACGAGGCAATTTTTAATAAATTACAAGGGTTGGAAGTGGATTATATTCAAGGTTTCTGGGTTGGCAAGCCGCAGCCGTTGAAAGATGAACCGATTATACTCAGCCAACTTGTCGAGAAAGAATAATCAGCAGTTATCATCTAAAAGTTGTAATTATGCACGAAGCGGCGTTTCTAGGCATTACTCCCAAAGAGAATCTGGGAGTCAGGTAAGCATCGCTAGATAATCAAAAAAGCACAATATTCACTGATAAAGCGATTATCTTGATTTTTTAACAAATTTCATCATTCTATGCCGTTTGTGCTCTTGACGTGGATTCAACTCATTGCGTTTGCCTGCAAAAGGATTTTCGCCTTGACGGGTTTCGAGCTTGATTGGTGTCCCTGCAAAATCAAATTTCGTGCGTAAAAAATTCATGATATAGCGTCTATAAGCAGGCGGTAATGAATCAACCTGACTGCCATGAATGATGAATTTGGGCGGATTGTTACCACTTTGATGAATAAAGCGTAATTTAATACGCCGACCCCGAACTGATGGTGGCTGATGGGCTTCGACGGCATCTTCTAAGGCTTGGTTTAAACGGGATGTGCCTACTTCTAAAAATGCAGCGTGATATGCTTGTTTAATCGTTTTATACAAATGACCCACACCCGTGCCATGCAGAGCAGAAATAAAATGAATTTTTGCAAAATCAACAAAATGCAATTTTCGACCTAAAGTAACTTTGACCCAATCGCGCTGATCTCTTTCCAAACCATCCCATTTATTCACCGCAATCACCAATGACCGCCCCATATCTAACACATGACCCAATAAACTGGCATCTTGCTCGGTAGGCCCTTCTTGTGCATCTAACACCAAAACCACCACATTCGCTTGCTCAATGGCTTTCAATGTTTTAAGAACGCTAAATTTTTCAATGGTTTCCGACATTTTTGATTTGCGCCGAACCCCCGCCGTATCAATCAAAGTATAGGCTTGTCCTTCACGCTCAAACGGAATAAAAATACTGTCGCGAGTCGTTCCCGGTTGGTCGTAAGCAATCACCCGTTCTTCGCCCAAAATTCGATTAACCAGTGTTGATTTACCTACGTTAGGGCGACCTACAATAGCTACTTTAATGCTGCCATCGTCCTCAATTTCTTCCGCTTCAGGCCAGTTTAATTGAGTAAAAACTTCCTCCATCAATTCGTTAATGCCCTGTTTATGCGTAGAGGAAATAGGATAGGTTTTGCCCCAACCTAAAGCATAAAATTCAGCCGTGGCAATGCTGCTTTGTAAACCATCGGTTTTATTGACCACCAGAAAAGTCGGCTTGTTAATCGCGCGTAGTTGTTGCGCAATCATTTCATCGGCTGCGGTCAGACCATTTCTCCCATCTACGAGAAATATAATACTATCCGCTTCATCAATGGCTTGCATGACTTGGCTGCTGATATGTTCCGCCATGTGATCGGTATCATCAGTCAGACCTCCTGTATCAATAACCCAATAATCCCTATCGCCAACACGACCTCGCCCAAATTGACGGTCTCGCGTTAAACCAGATTGATTTGCAACCAGCGCGTCCCGAGTACGAGTTAAGACATTAAATAAAGTCGATTTTCCAACATTTGGACGGCCAACAATGGCAATTGTGGGTAGCATAGTATGGGTGCAAGGTTTGTTGTGAATGAAGCTGGAAAAGTTTAACGATAACAATGAATAAAATCAACATTTAACCGTTATTTAAAATTCGAAAAGGGGCTTATATATACCTCTTATCGCCGAAAAGCACTCAATATTTAATAATTTAGATTGAAATCTTGATTAATATCATGCTGTTAAAAATAGTTTTGATTATCGGTGATTTTGATCATATCAATGCTTAATATGGTTTGAATTCGTCATTTTGAGTGGGTTAAATTTGCTTGGTCATCTCTATTTCAGATTATTCTTTTGATTATTTAAACAAATAACAGAAAGTATAGGAGTGCAAGATTTATTTTGCCAGTTGCCACTAACTGTATTCCATGTTGCTACAATTTTAACTTTTAAAGGCAAATTAATCAGTTGCATAAGATATTCATGTAGAGTGAAATAGATGCGCCTATGCTGTAACAGGTATAGACTCACTATCACGCACCATATTCCATCCTACCAAAGTTCATTATTTAGGCATAACCCAATATTATTCTTATGGTTTTTCTACAATCCAATGTGCGAAGTTAGGATTGTCACCACGTTGCTGTTGCAAAATTTTAAAGCCAACCTTTTCCAATAACCAACTTATATCCTCTAGTGCATAACGGTTATGCTCTGCGAAATGATTGAACATATTGCTTAACTTTTCTTCTGGCAATGCGCTATCAACAATATCAGTCTCATACATGTGTTGTAAATATGTATCAAGTGGCGCACGCACCCAGTCTAAAATTAAACCCCGCTGTCCTGATTTCAAACAACGATACATCTCTTTGAGCGCGTAAACGGGTTGTACCATTTCATGCAGCACAAAAGAAGTTAAAAAGCTGTCAACGCTATCGCTGGCTAAATTTAAATTGGCTTGATTCAAATCGTGTTGGATGACTTCGCAAATACCCGTATTGATTTCGCTAATCATATAAGGCATACATTCCACCCCAATTAATTTGGCTTGAGGCAGACGCGCATGTAATTGTTCAAAAAATTGAGCAGGTCCACAACCAAAGTCACACACCGTTGCATTATCCGATAATGTGGGTTGTATCCATTGCTGCCAGATTTGCCAAAATCCATCATCAAAACGATTGGGGGCACTTTTTTTCATTGCTGTGACAAAGGTTTCAGTATCGCCATGATGCTGCGCGAGTAATTCCATTGCATCGCTCATAAATTAAACTCCATAATCATTTTTAATCGGCTAATAAACTAAACGTCTTGCATCACATATTTTAGAATTTCAACCACTTGTTCAGGTGTTTCTGCGACAGCCAAGGCGGCTGCGTCAACTTCTTTAAGCGGATGGGTTAAATCTGGATGATGAATCACAATCAATGGTTTGTTTAACGCTGCTGCATAACCCGCATCAAATGCTGCATTCCATTGTTTATATTTTTCACCAAATCGAACGATCACAATGTCGGCTTTTTGCATCAATGTTCGAGTGCGAATTGCATTGATTTGAGACGCTTTATGGTCTTTCCAAAATGGCTTATCTTCCGCGCCTAGAATCACATCGCCACAATCATCGCTGGCAGCATGATCGGTAATCGGACTTAATAAGGTTAAATTTAAACCTGCGTTTGATACACCTTGTTCAATTTTTTCGCGCCAATCACTATGGATTTCACCTGATAAATAAGCTTTAAGTGAGTGCATAATATTGTCCTTTTTATCGTTGATAATTGGAACGAGCAATCTTAGTCAGTATTGTAAAATCGCAAAAGCAAAAACTGCCCGTCCGTAAGATAAATCTTAATTAAGCATTATAATCTGCTAAGCCTTGATTATCATCTACACCTTTTAATTTTGGCGTATTGAGTTTGTCTAATTTCACGGTTTTTACACTACGCAAATGATCCGCAACCACATCCCAAATCGGACGACCTTCAGATTGTGCCCCAACCGTCGCCCAGCCAGCCACTTTATATTTCTTGTTCATTTCCAAGACTGTACCATTATCCAGCGTCATTTCAGAAATGCGTTGCCCCATGCTTTGAGTTGGGTCACACACATAGTCCAAACCGCCCAAACGTACCATATCTCCACCTTGTTGACGGTATGGATCAGTATTAAATAAATTGTCGCACACGTCTTCTAAAATGGTTTTGACTTCCAAGCCCGTCATTTCACGCCCATAAGTTTCAGGATAAGTAATGCAAGTTTGGTCTAACACGTTTTCCATCGTGATGCCTTGTCCCGATAATACACTTGTGCCCCAACGGAAACCCGGAGATAAGGAAATTTGCGCATCATGTTCTTCTCGTAGCGCATTACAAATCACTTGGTCAAATGTGCCATTGAAATTACCACGACGATATAATACTTGCTCTGCAACGGCTAATTGTTCATTTAAACGGGATAAATAGGGTTTGCGCACTTTATCCACATAAGCCTGCATGTCTTTGTCTGCTTCAAGTAAATTGCTGAATACTGGCAATAAACGATAGCGATAATCTTTGACTTTGCCTTCTCTGACATCAAAATCAAGCACACCGACAAATTTACCATTTGAACCCGCATTACAAACTAAAGTCATTCCCGCCGCATTTTTAACTTCAACAGGTTTTGGCACGCCATCATGAGTATGACCGCCTAAAATGACATCAATGCCCGATACCACAGAAGCCATTTTTAAATCCACATCCATACCATTGTGCGAAATCACCACCACCACATCAGGTTTTTCCGTGGCGCGAATCTGATTCACCAATTCTTGCATCGCGCTGTCACGAATTCCAAATGTCCAATCAGGAATAAAACGACTTGGATTTGCAATCGGTGTATAAGGGAATGCTTGCCCAATTACTGCGACCCGTGCACCATTTAATTGTTTGATTGTATAAGGTTTAAACGCATGTCCTGTGTCTTCATCATACGCGGGAGAACCATCAAATAAGGCTTCTTCTTTTACGAGAACATTATTGGCAACAAAATCACCTTTAAAGTCTTGAATATTAGACAATACTTCTTCTGCTAAATAAGTGAATTCCCAATGACCCGTCATCACATCTACGCCAAGCTGATTACATGCACCGACCATGTCCTTGCCGCGTGTCCAATACGCTGTTCCTGAGCCTTGCCAAGTATCACCGCCATCGAGTAATAAGGTTTTATCTTGACCATAGCTTTGACGTAGTTGTTTAACCAAGGTGGCTAAATGAGCGAACCCACCCACTTTGCCATATTTCTGCGCGGCATTGGCAAAATCAATATAGGTAAACGCATGAGATTCTAAAGAATTTGGCGCGATATTAAAATGTTGTAATAAGCTATCACCAACTAAGTGCGGTGGATTGCCTTTCATGCTGCTTAAACCTAAATTGACATTCGGTTCACGGAAATAAATCGGTTGTAATTGAGCATGAGTATCGGTGATATGCAGTAAACGAACTTGCCCAAATTGGGGTAAATCGTAGAAATTATTGGCATTGTTAGCAAATAATGTTTTTGGGAATAAACCTGCTGCACTCGCAACACCCATGATTTGTAAAAATTCGCGGCGTGTCATTGACATAATCCATCCTCTTGTTGTTATATTTGTTATCGTCATCGAGTTGACTAGTATAAATCTGTCGTCACTGAGAATGGAGGGTTTTGTAATAGGAAGTTTATTGTGATGGATAAAATAATTTTATGAATGAAAAATATGATCGGAGGAAGTTGGGAGTAATAACAGAAACTTTAAATCTATACTAATCTTTATTATTATAACCGATTGTTTTTAATATATTTCGACTTTTCAGTTAAAATATAAAATTATTTTTTTCAAATACTTACAGTTTTAAGTAATGGGGGTTTTAAAAAATTGTCCGAAGTATTGCTATTATTAACTAATGTTAAAGGCGAAGCCGCAAAGATATTAGGTTTAGGAAACTAACGGAATTTAAAGGCTTTGCGTATGCTCTGTTTCATAGCTATAATTATACAAAAGAGAACTGGTCTATAAAGGCATTGCGTTTTCTTTGTATATTTACCATCCTTAAAATAAATATTTAATTCTGTTTTTTCAACCTATCCTCACTTATAAGTAGCAACATGGCGCAATATATTTACACAATGAATCGCGTGGGAAAAGTTGTCCCACCAAAACGTGAAATTCTTAAAGATATTTCTCTCTCATTTTACCCCGGTGCGAAAATTGGTGTACTTGGCTTAAATGGTTCAGGTAAATCAAGTTTATTACGCATCATGGCAGGTGTGGATAAAGATTTTAATGGTGAAGCGCGTCCTCAAGCGGGTATCAAAGTCGGTTATTTATCCCAAGAACCACAACTTAATTCCGATAAAGATGTTCGTGGCAATATTGAAGAAGCTGTCAGTGAAATTAAAGACTTATTGACTCGGTTTGATGAAATTAACATGAAATTTGCCGAGCCTATGAGTGACGATGAAATGAATGACTTGCTGGAAGAACAAGGTAAATTACAAGATGCCATTGATTCTGCTGGCGGTTGGGAATTGGATAGACATTTAGAAATTGCGGCGGATTCATTGCGTTTGCCCGCATGGGATGCAGATGTTAACACATTATCGGGCGGTGAAAAACGTCGGGTTGCCTTGTGTAAATTATTATTATCCAAACCCGATATGTTGCTTTTAGACGAACCGACCAACCATTTAGATGCGGAATCTGTGGCTTGGTTAGAACGCTTTTTACAAGAATATCAAGGAACTGTGGTTGCTGTAACCCATGATAGATATTTCTTGGATAATGTTGCAGGCTGGATTTTAGAATTAGATCGTGGTCAAGGTATTCCTTGGCAAGGTAACTATTCATCATGGTTAGAACAGAAAGGACAACGTTTAGGTCAAGAAGAACGTACAGAATCCGCTCGCCAACGCACGATTAAACAAGAATTGGAATGGGTGCGCAGCAATGCAAAAGGTCGTCATGCTAAGAGCAAAGCCCGTTTAGCCCGTTTTGATGAACTGATGAATCAAGATGTACAAACCCGTAATGAAACCCAAGAAATTTACATTCCACCAGGCCCAAGATTAGGCGATATGGTGATAGAAATTGAAGCTTTGCGCAAAGCATTTGGTGATAAATTATTGGTTGATGGTTTAGATTTTAGCTTACCCCCCGGTGGCATTGTCGGCATTATCGGTGCTAACGGTGCAGGTAAAACCACTTTATTCCGTATGTTTGCAGGTCAAGAGCAACCTGATTCGGGTGAAATTCGTGTCGGTACAACAGTTCAATTAGCCCATGTTGACCAAAGTCGTGATAGTTTGGCGGGTGAAAAAACCGTGTGGGAAGAAATTGCTGATGGGCAAGATATTATTACGGTTGGTAAATATGAAATCCCTTCGCGTGCCTATGTCAGTCGTTTTAATTTTAAAGGTCAAACTCAGCAAAAATTTATTAAAGATTTATCAGGTGGTGAGCGTAATCGGGTACATTTGGCGAAATTGTTACGCAGCGGCGGCAATGTGTTATTACTCGATGAACCAACCAACGATTTAGATGTGGAAACCTTGCGGGCATTGGAAGACGCATTATTAAATTTCCCCGGTTGTGCGGTGGTTATTTCGCATGATAGATGGTTCTTAGATAGAATTGCGACCCATATTTTAGCGTTTGAAGGCGATAGCCAAGTGGTTTGGTTTGAAGGCAATTATGCTGATTATGAGGCAGACCGAAAACGTCGCTTAGGTGTTGATGCTGATACACCACATCGAATTAAGTACAAACCGCTGTCAAAATAAGCACTTTTTAATCGAAAATTATTAATCGGCTGGTTCTTAAAGACTGGCCTTTTAATTTTTCTTTGTATATTGAAAATTGTGTCTAAAATAAGCTTTAACTTGTTCGACTTGCGACGGTGCATGGAATGAGAAAAAACTCAAATTGTAATGGCGTGAAGCATAGGACTGCTCAATATTTTAAAAACGAACAGTCCTAATCATTATTGAGAACAGCATTAGCAAATTAAGATTGTTATTTATGGGACTTTTACTTACTTAAGCAAAAACAAAATAGAGTCCCGTCATTGCAATCATGCCGCCCATAAAATGCGTGATTTTTGCAACGTTCAATTGACGTAAACGGCTACCCAACATAACCCCCATTGTTTGCAACATCGCTGTTGTCAATACAAAACCCGCAATATACGCCACAGATATGCTACTGGCTTCAGCTCCATGCGCGTAACCATGGAATAATCCAAAACAGCCTACAATCATCATACTTATCGCCATTGGCAATTTGGTCGCAATTAAGCCACCGAGTACCAGTAATGACAATAAAATCCCTGTTTCAACATAAGGCACGCTGATACCCATAACAGGCAATAATGCGCCTAACACCATCACAGCGATAAAACTGCTGGGTAAAGTCCACGTTGCTTTTTTGCCCATTTGACTCGCCCATAAACCAACCGCAATCATGGCTAAAAGGTGGTCGAGACCTGTTAAAGGATGCAATACACCTGCGATAAAGCCTGTAACTTCCATGCCTGTATGTGCGTAAGCGGCTGCAGGAACTAAACCAATAACAATCAAACTAAGTAATTGGGAATAAATTTTATTCATCAAGTCTCTCCTAAATGAATGTGGAATGAAGCAGCAATATTTAACCATTGTCCACACAAATAGTAAAACGAAAATGCAGTAACTGCAATCTATGCTGTGTTGTAAAAGCCGTATTTGATTTTAATTGCTATAATTCACTTGAACCCACAACAAGATATAAAATAGCCATGCCACAATTAATGAGTGTTTCTCGTGCAGCACGTTTAGTCGGTACAACACGCGGCATTTTACAACATAAAATTCGCAATGGTGAAATCACGACTTTTGAAGGAAAAATTAAAGTTACTGATTTGTTGCGTGCTTATCCTCATGTTAGTCTTGAAGATAATACAATGCTAGAGCGGGTGAAGAAAATCAAATCTGAGGCACGTCCGAAAAGAGATTATGCGGAGAATATGCCCACCCCAGAAGTTTTGATAAATCGTTTGACTGAGCTTGCAAAACAACTGATTTGTACTAACAATGAGTTACAACAACAGCATGAATTTAATAAGAAATTATTAGAAAAGCTGGCTGAATTAATGACCCAGAATCCACAATTAACCGAGCTTTATCAATGGGCACAGCAGCAAACTCTGCCTTATCAATGTGAAGCAACTCCTCAAAATCAACTATTAGCTAAGGATACTTTTTTACGCATTATGGCAGCACACGTTAAAATGATTCCCAGTGGGCATGACTTTTTTGTTGAAGGCAATGCCTCGTTATTAGATGCCGCGTTACAGGCTGGTTTATCATTAACTTACGGTTGTAGCAGTGGCAATTGTGGTTCTTGTAAGGCGCGTATAGTGTCGGGTGAGGTCTGGAAAATACGCGAACATGATTATGTCTTAAGTGATGCTGAGAAAAATATGGGATACATTTTGATGTGTAGCCATACGGCTGTCACTGATTTGATGATTGAAGCCTCCGAGATGCACCATGCCAACGAACTTCCTACCCAATCAATTCAAGTTCGGGTGAAAAAGCTTGATGGATTGAGTGATGATATGGTGTTGTTACATTTGCAAACCCCACGTAATCAGACTTTACGTTTTATGGCGGGGCAATGCGTGGAATTGAGCTTGGAGGATGGAAAATCAGCTAAATTTGCTTTGGCGAACTGTCCTTGTGATGGGCGTAATTTGCAGTTTCATATTCGGAAACAAAATGCCGCAGTTGAGTTGATTCAGCAATTGAAAATTCAACAGCCGATTATGCTTGAAGGACCTGAGGGTGAGTTTGTTTTGATTGAGGATGATTCAAGACCGACGATTTTTATTGCATACGAGGATGGATTTGCACCGATTAAGAGTTTGATTGAGCATGCGATTTCAATGGATACGATTGAGTCATTTCATTTGTTTTGGGTAAGTCAGCATGAAAACGGTCATTACTTAAGCAATTTGTGTCGTTCATGGGCGGACGCGTTGGACAATTTTACTTATTATCCTGAACTGATTGAAGACAATATTGTTGAGGTGGTGATGAATAAGATGTTAACTGAGTGTCCAAATATTAAGGATTATCAGGTTTATGTGGCGGGTAAGGCTGATTTAACAACGTTGTCGCAACGTTTATTACAACAAAGCGGTTTACCTGACGAGCAAATGCACATTGGTCAATTTGAAGGCGGTTGTATCAATTAGAATTTGGAAATGCCAAGGGTCGGAGTTGTTTAGAATAGAAGCAATAATGAATCAACAAGAAATTATAAGTTCAATCAAAATAACACCTTTCGACTTTTATGTATTTAATTATAATGCCTGTAAATCTTTTATGAGTTGTTTGCAATGACTAAAAATCAGCTTGATACTAAAGAACGCTTGATGTGAAATGAATTTTTAAGCAATTGAAATAAAAAGAGATGGTTTTATCGCTTTTC
>JAYQWJ020000667.1:0-3113 GCA_035829175.2 Candidatus Albibeggiatoa psychrophila | reverse complement strand
CGGTCTCCGTTGGAATACAGTCCAGACGCTCTGCGTCTTCCATGGCTACCACATTACTTAAAATAAAGGAATCATTTTGAACTCACACACTAATGAAACCACATTTGAATTAGCAATTATTGAAGAACTCACAGAAAACCGTGGTTACACCCAAGGCAACACCAAACAATACGACCCACAAACAGGGCTATTCACACAAGACATATTCTCATTCTTACAACAAACCCAAACCAAACAATGGCAAAAACTCAAAACCATACACGGCGATATGACTCAACAACGTCTCATCCAACGTCTTACTAAAGAAATGGCACTGCGCGGTAGCCTCGATGTCATCCGCAACGGTTTCACAGACCACGGGGTACGATTTCAACTCGCATTCTTCAAACCAGAATCAACCCTCAACCCAGACACCATCACCCTATACAACCAAAACCAACTCAAAGTCACGCGCCAAGTACACTACAGCCAAAAAAATAAAAAATCAGTTGATTTAGTGCTTTCACTCAATGGTATCCCCGTTGCGACCCTAGAACTCAAAAACCAACTCTCAGGACAAAACGTAGAAGATGCCAAACAACAATACAAAAACACCCGCGACCCAAAAGAACTACTATTCAGCTTTAACAAAAGAACACTAGTACACTTCAGCGTAGACGATGACGAAGTCTATATGACCACCCACCTAAATGGCAAACAAACCCATTGGCTACCATTCAACAAAGGTAATCAACACGGCAAAGGCAACCCTCTAAATTCTGATGGCTATAAAACAGACTACTTATGGAAACAAATACTCAACAAAGATAGTTGGCTAGAAATTATCGGTCGCTTCCTACACCTAAAAACAGAACAAAACAAACCAAATACACTCATATTCCCTCGCTTTCACCAACTCGATGCAGTACGAAAAATAACCACACACGCCAAATCTCATGGTGCAGGACACAACTACCTTATTCAACACTCCGCAGGCTCTGGTAAAAGTAACTCCATTGCATGGCTTGCCTACCGTCTTGCCAGTTTGCACAACACAAAAAATCAAAAAATCTTTAACTGCATTATCGTCATTACCGACAGGCGTATTTTAGACTCACAACTACAAAACACCATTTACCAATTTGAACATAAAACAGGCGTTGTCGAACGAATAGACAAAGATGCACAACAACTCGCCCAAGCGATTAAAAGTGGTACACACATCATCATTACAACCTTGCAAAAATTCCCATTCGTCATTGATAAAATTGAAAACCTGCCCGACAGACAATATGCCGTCATTGTTGATGAAGCACATAGCTCACAAGGTGGAGAAGCAAGCCAAAAACTCAAACAAGCACTATCCAATCAAAATACTGACAACATAGAAACAAATGCAGACCTTGTTAGCCAACAAATCGAATACTCAGCCAATACACGCGGACAACAAACAAACTTATCTTTTTTTGCCTTTACAGCGACCCCAAAATACAAAACCCTCTGTGTATTCGGACACCAAAATCAAGCGGGTGAACCACACGCATTTCATCTCTACCCCATGCGCCAAGCCATTGAAGAAGGTTTTATTTTAGACACATTACAAAACTATACGACTTACCAAACCTATTTTAAATTATCCAAAGCAATCGAAGACGACCCACGTTTTAACAAACAAAGTGCAATCAAAGCCATTGGGCGTTTTGTGTCCCTACATCCACACAATCTTTCACAAAAAACAGAAATCATGGTGGAACACTTTCGCCAAGTGGTGGCACATAAAATTGCAGGCAAAGCAAAAGCCATGCTCGTGACCAACTCACGCCAACATGCCAAGTGTTATTTTGAAATGTTTCAAAGCTATATCTCCAATAAAGGCTACGACTTAAAAATCTTAGTTGCATTCTCTGGCACAATCACAGATGAAAAACACCCCGAAGGCATAACCGAATCTCAATTAAACAATGTCAAAGAAAAAGCATTACCCGAGACATTTGCAACAGATGACTATAAAATTTTAATTGTGGCAGATAAATATCTCACAGGTTTTGACCAGCCATTACTACACACAATGTATATCGATAAGCCATTGGCAGGTGTCAAAGCGGTACAAACCCTATCCCGTTTAAACCGCATCGCCTCAGCTAAACAAGACACTTTTATACTGGATTTTGCCAATGAACATGACACCATTGTAGAAGCATTTCAGCCGTACTATGAAACGACAACAATTGACACCAAACCTGACCCTAATCATTTGTACGATATAAAATACAAACTTGATGAGCAGCAAATTTATTTAGCCTCTGAAGTTGAAAACTTTGCCCTCACTTATTTTTCTGTAACAGAGACAAGTACAAAATTACAGCAAAAACTTTATGCGCACCTTGACCCTGCTGTTGATCGCTATAAAGCTTTGGATGAAGACAAACAAGAGGGGTTTAAAAAAAGCTTACGTACTTGGACAAATTTATATGCTTTTCTTGCTCAAATTATGCCGTTTAAAGAAATTGAATTTGAGAAATTTTACTTTTATGCTAAATACTTACAATTGAAATTGCCTAAACGCCATTTTTCAGAAAATATACAATTAACAGATGAAGTCACCCTTGATTATTATCGTATAGAAAAAATCAAACAAGATAAAACGGCACTAGCGGTTGCTGAAAAAGGCGCAGTATATGGTGTAACGGATGCAGGGATTAAGACTGTTAAAGACAACAAAACACCCCTATCTGAAATTATTGACATACTTAATCAACGATTTGGTGAAAACTATGGGGAAAAAGAACAGCAATTTTTTGAACAATTAAAAACAACACTTGCAACAGACACACATTTAACAGCGCAAGCCACCGCAAACAAGATTGATACATTTAAACATCCATTTCAGGAAGCATTTTTAGATAAACTTGTTGATATGATGGAGATGAATAAAAGCTTATTTGATAAAATAATGGAAGACGATGCGTTTAATTATACTGTTCAAGAGTGGGCAATGCAGGCAGTACATGAAAAATTCTATTCCCCATCACCCTAAATATAGTGAATTTTGTCTCGGGTCTAAAAAAATATAACATTCAGAACTGACAATCATAATCACCGCCAGTCCTAAAAATTATTTAATTCTTATTTAT
>JAYQWJ020000666.1:0-5607 GCA_035829175.2 Candidatus Albibeggiatoa psychrophila | reverse complement strand
TATCATTATTAACTTGCATCTTGCGTAGACCAATTCCTGTTTGTATAATCATAGCTATGAAACAGAACATACGCAAATGCCTTTAAATTCCGTACTGCATGAGCGTATTGCCAATGCTCGTTTAGACTTCTTACACAAAATCTCAACCCATATCAGCAAAAACCACGCTATGATAGTAGTTGGGGACTTAAAAGTAAGAAACATGTCTAAAAGTGTGTTGAATGCGAATACAGCCAAAACGCTGACATAGTTGGTGCTTTGAATGTGTTAGCCTGTGGAGTTGAAACATTGGTTTCGACTGTGAAGCAGGAACTTGTGGGTACTAGCGATACATGCCCACTCTTAACCGCATAACACTGTTAGGAATCCCCATCCTTTAGGGCGGGGAGGATGTCAAAATCTTTCAATCATGCCAAAGGCGTTTTACTTAACATTGCAAATAACACGAGATACATTCTAGGAATAAAATATGGCAGAAAACATTTTGGTTGTTGACGATAGTCGCGTATCACGAATGCTTATTCGCACTATCATTGCACAAGCAAAACCAGAGGCTAGCGTGATTGAAGCCAGTAATGCAGAAGAAGCGTTGCAAAAGACCGTGGAAATCTCTATTTCTCTTGCAACATTAGATTTAAATATGCCCGGTATGGATGGTTTATTACTTGCCTCAAAATTAGTAGAACGTTTCCCTGCTGCCAAAATTGGCTTACTCACCGCCAACATTCAAGAAACTGTACGCCAAAGGGCGCAAGCTCTTGGAATTGGCTTCATTTCTAAACCTATCACTGAAGAAAAGATACTTAACTTTATCAATGGCTGACATACAGTTAACTCCTCTACAACACGATGCGATTACCGAGTTACTTAATATCGGTATGGGGCAAGCTGCGGCTTCTTTGAGCGTAATGGTAGGAGAAGAAGTTAAACTTTCTATTCCTAGTGTCGAACTATTACCGCGCCATGTTGCTGCTGAACAGATTGAAATACATTCAAGCAATAGAATTGCTGCCATTAAACAACATTTCAACGGACCATTTTGGGGAGATGCGCTTTTACTATTTGCAGAAGACAAAAGTATTGAGTTAGTTAAAACGATTATTAAAGAAGATTTGCCGCTTGAAATGCTTAAGGAATTAGAGCGCGATGCGTTACTCGAAATTGGCAATATTATATTAAACGCTTGCCTTGCCAGTCTTGCTAATGTTTTAACCCATGAATTGCTCAGTGATTTACCTGTTTTTGTTTCAGGCACAGCAAATGACATTTTAAAAGGTACAAAAGAGAATGATTTAGTCATGTTTTTACGCATGGATTTTTCACTCCAAACCAAAGAAGTTGATGGTTATGTTGCCTTTGTACTTGAAATTCCTTCCATTGAACGCTTTATTCATAGCATCAATAACTATTTAGGTGTCATTACTTCTGCTGCATAAAAACTTGAAACTTAGCCCAACTGACTCCAATAACTCTAAGTTTCATTAAAGTAGATAACAAAGTATAAGGAAAAAAATTTGTTAACGACACCTTTTGCATTAGAAAATATTTATTTGGTAGGACCTATGGGAGTAGGTAAATCAACCATTGGGCGTAAATTGGCGGAACGTTTTAACCTGACATTTAAAGACAGCGACCATGAAATTGAACAACGCACAGGGGCATCGATTCCTTTAATTTTTGATATTGAAGGTGAAGATGGCTTTCGTAAACGAGAACAATCGGTTATTGATGATTTGACTCAGATTCCACAATTGATTTTAGCAACAGGCGGCGGAGTGATTATTAACTCAGAAAATCGTCGGGCGTTAAAAGAACGTGGATTAGTTATCTATTTACATGCTTCAGTGGATACTTTGCTAGAACGTACTGCATTTTGTCGTAATCGTCCATTATTACAAACTGAAAATCCTCGGGCGCGTTTAGAAGAATTAATGGAAATGCGCCATCCCTTGTATCAAGAGGTTGCTGATATTACGATTGAAACGGGTGATAAAACCATTTTGCAAGTTGTCAAAGCCATTGTGAAACGTATTAAACGGTTAGAAAAATCATGAAAACCTTAACAGTTGATCTAGGTGATAGAAGTTATCCCATTTTTATTGGTCAGAATTTACTTGCACAAAAACAATTAGTCACGCCTTATGTTAAAGCGAAGCAAGTGATGATTGTCAGCAATGAAACCATCGCGCCATTATATTTAGAACAGACGTTGGCTTTATTTAGTGATTTCCAAATTGAGCAAGTAATTTTGCCTGATGGAGAAGAGTATAAAAATCTAACCGTATTAAATAATATTTTTGATGAATTACTCACGAAACGTTGTGATCGCCAAGTGACCTTGGTTGCATTGGGCGGCGGTGTTATTGGTGATATGACGGGTTTTGCGGCGGCTTGTTATCAGCGTGGTGTGCCATTTATTCAAATTCCGACCACACTTTTAGCGCAAGTGGATTCTTCTGTTGGTGGCAAAACAGGAGTGAATCATCCGCAAGGCAAAAACATGATTGGGGCATTCCATCAACCACAATGCGTTTTGATTGATACTGAAACCTTGAAAACTTTAGAGCCTCGTCAATTAAGTGCGGGTTTAGCCGAAGTGGTGAAATATGGATTAATCAATGATGCTGAGTTTTTTGCTTGGTTAGAACAAAATATTCAAAACCTGCTTAATCTTGAATCAACAGCGATTGCGTATGCTGTGGAACGTTCTTGTTTAAATAAAGCCAATGTCGTGGCTCAAGATGAGAAAGAAAAAGGTCTGCGTGCTTTGCTTAATTTAGGTCATACATTCGGTCATACGATTGAAGCAGGCTTGGGTTATGGGCAAGTGTTGCATGGCGAAGCGGTGGCTATTGGTATGGTGTTGGCGGCGAAAATGTCGCATAGTTTGGGTTGGATAGATGCGGAAAGTGTTGCACGAACTGAAGCGATTTTACTAGCGATGAATTTACCGATAACCATTCCTAAAGAGATGTCTGTTAAGCAAATATTGGAATTGATGCAGGTTGATAAAAAAGTTCAAGCGGGTAAAATTCGTTTAATCTTGATGAAAGGCATCGGACAATCTCTAGTGGTAGATGATTATCCCGCCGATGTTTTACAACAAACTTTAGAAAATGGCTTTTAACAAATAGATTTTAAGAGCCTTAAAAAATCATTTCTTTATCGCAAGTTGCGATGAGTTTAGATTTGGGACTGCCAGTGCCCAAAGGATAGGCAGTCCTCACAATATTATTCTGCTGGTTTAGCTTCCGGTTCAGCAATTTCTTTTGTTTCTTCTACTTCAGTTGCCGCCGCTTTATTCTCAGCAATCGCTTTACGTTCTTTTTCGATTAAATAATCAACCACTTTGAACATTTTATCGTAGCCTTTAGCTTTGCTACTTAAAATCAAATACTTACCATTGACAACTAAAGCAGGCACGCCGCTAATGCCGTAGCTGGAAGTCAAAAATCTAGCACTACGCACTGAGTTATCGACAGCAAATGATTTATAAGATTTCTCAAATGCTTCTTCTTTAACGCCTTGTTCTAAGAAAAATGCTTTGACTTTGTGTTTGGTGACAATATGACGACCTTTAGAATGAATCATCTCAAACAAAACGCCATGCAACTCTTCTCTGCCTAAATCTCTAGCAATATAAAATGCTTTGGCAAGAGGAATGTTTTTTTCGCTGAAAACGGCAGGCATAGGGTTAAAGACGACATCTTTTTGACCTTCAACGGTTTTTTTCCATTTTTCGGCAAAAGGATGAATTCGGAAACAATGCGGACAAGTGTATAAAAAGATTTCAGTTACTTCAACAACATCGTCGCCATAAATTTTTTCAGGCATGATGATGTTTTTATACATCTCTTCATAAGGACTGTTTTCAGGGGCTGTTGTTTGTTCAGCTTGCACAAAAGACACTGAAGCTAACATGCTTAATGTCAGTGCCCAAGTGAGAAAGGTTTTCATAAATGCTCCTTGTATAAAAAAACTGCCATAATGACAGAGAATTAAGATACTTCAATAATAAGGGCTGACAGCCTTAACTAAAGTGCAAAAAGCACAATTTTTTAAACAAAAGACTGCCAATCCCTAATTAAGGTCTCTTAATGCAAACCAGAAACATAATTAGCTACTGCAGCCATTTCCGCTTCTGATAATTTCTTAGAGATATCAACCATGATGTTTTGGTTATTAGTCGCTACATCACCAATACGCTCACCAGATTGATAATCTTTCAACTGCTTCACGGTATACGCTGCATTTTGCCCGCTAAGTGAAGGATATTGTGCTGTTGGATTGCCTAAGCCCTGAGGTCCATGACAGGAGATACAGGCAGGAATACCTTTAGCTGCAACACCTGCAAGGTAAATTGCTTGACCTTGTCCAACTAAATCTTCGCTTGCGCCATCTACTGAAACCGTTTGACTGGAAAAATAAGCAGATAAATCAGCCATGTCTTGTTCGCTTAATGCAGCTACTTGACCTAGCATAATCGCATTATTACGCACACCTGATTTGAATTGATGCAACTGTCCTTCAAAATAGTTTGCATGTTGACCGCCTAATTTTGGATATTCAGGCATTAAGGATTTGTTGCCATCTACACCATGGCATGCACCACAGGCCATCGATTTAGTTTTGCCAGCTTCTGCATTACCCACGATTTTGCCGTCATCCGCAGCATGATCACTGTTTGCATAAACCATAGGCGTTAAGGCCATTAAAATAGCTAATGTCAATTTCTTCATTATGTAATCCACTAGTCATTGTTATTAAAGTGAAATTAGGGTTTAAAGCTTTATACCATCTCTTATCCCAATATTTATAAGACATACAAGAATAAGGCAACTTCAAAGTATAGCATTACCCTGAAATGGTTTGCATCTTTTTAGAAATGTACATTAATTGAATATGATAACAAATGAGTGGTCTTGAAATTGCTTATATTTCATACTATATTAGTCAAGTAATAGGCTTCATATTTTTTAATCGTTCATAATTTTAACTTATGATTCCTTGACATTCAATATGCTTTAAATGATAATAGTTCTCAATAACAACTTTTAAGGAGTCAATATCATGGTCATTCTTGTTGGCGCAGACAGATTAGGCAATATCGAAAATTTGTTGAAAGACAGAGGTTTAGAACAATATCGCCATATCACAGGGCGCGATCCTAAGTTACAGAAATTCGCGCGTACCAGTATGTCAGGTGTGAATTTGATGATTTTATTTACTGATTTTGTGGGTCACAACGTGATGCGTAACTTCAGAAAATTAGCACGGGAAAACAAAGTCCCATTTATTGCCTGTAAACGCACAATGGGTCATGTTGCAACTTGTTTGGACAAATGTGGTTATGCAGAGCCGCAAAGTTGTGAGAAATGTCAACAATGCGACATGAAAAGGAAATAACTGAATAATGCGTATTTTCATCATATATAAACTCTCAAACTTTAACCCGCTTGGGAGTTTTTTGTATTTTGAGTCTGATAATTTAAAAATAACTGCTTAAGCAAGTATTAATAATCACCATTCTGCCATGTCAGTCTCATTATCGCAGACCAACTCCACACCTTTGTTGATGGTTTGAATGAGCTTCAAGTCAAAATTTCA
>JAYQWJ020000665.1:0-4439 GCA_035829175.2 Candidatus Albibeggiatoa psychrophila | reverse complement strand
AAATAACGAATTATTCTACAAATCCATCATAGTCAAAAGCAATATTCTTACGCCAGTATGAGAAATTCAAATAACCCAATTAGTAACAGGTGATATATAATTTACTCAGAGCCACAATCTTCAGATGGACATATCTTATCTGGACTTGGACTTGGAAGACTATTTGGTGCACTTGCACTTGATGATGAAGCCGCCAACATCAAGTATTTATCCTGTTCAAGCATAGACTTTTTATCCAAGATTTCAGCCTCATCAAAATCAATCACTTCAAATTCTTGTATTTCTGATTCATCTAAGTTTGTCGCAGGCGTTGCAACCACATCAATCACCGTTGCTTCCTGACTGGTTGACGGTGTCGCTAAGGCTTCGGCTAATTTTTCTGCTGCCGATTTGGGGCGCACTAAATCACCTTTTTGACCACAATTCAGCAATAACAACACACACAAACTATAAAGTAATATTCTCATATCAATCTCTTAATAAAACAAAAGTCCCGTTAACATATTAATTAATGAGACTTTGTCTAACAACTTTAATTGTTAAGCAGTTTCTTCCGTAGTTTTTTCTGTGTGTTTTTTCTCTTCTTGATTACCATGCTCTAGTGGTAAAGGAGGTTTGCCCGAGCTATCCGCAGAATGAATCAAACTACCATTGACCTCAGCACCCATTGCCATCTCAATCAAGTTGTAATACACATTACCAAAAATTCGCGCACTAATAGCTAATTCAACATTTTCAGCAACATACACATTACCAATCACTTTGCCATTTAAAATCACATTCGGTACGCGCACTTCACCTTCAATAATTCCTTGCTCACTCAAGGTTAAAACTGAGCCGCTATCTTCCGCAGCAAGAATATTACCTTTGACTTTACCATCAATGTGCAAGCCACCCGTAAACTGGACATCACCCTTAATCACAGTTTCTCTGCCTATTAACGAATCAATTTGAGTGACTTTCTTTTTGCGGCGATTTCCCCACATTGGTGTGTTGCTCCCTAGAACTAGAAAATGAAATGCTGTAGCACTGATCGATTGTATCGACAGCCAATATTTTTCGCTATTGTAACAATAAACTATCCCTAAATGTACTAATGGTTTTCATTTCTCACAGCAACTCGAAAATCTTATAAACCTTCCACAAAATGCCGCATTCGTTGAGCCGCTTCGACACATTGAGCTAAGTTTGCGACTAGGGCTATGCGTATTCGATTTTGTCCGGGATTAATACCTTGTGATTCTCGGGATAAGTATTGACCGGGTAAAACGGTAACATGTTGTTGATTAAATAATTGTTGGGAAAATACAATATCGCTAATCGGGGTTTGTTGCCATAAATAAAAACTGGCAGGCGGTATCGAAATATCAAGCACCGGCGATAAAATTTCACTCACAGCCTTAAATTTTTGCCGATATAAACGCCGATTTTCCTGCACATGCGTTTCATCTTGCCATGCAACCGTGCTTGCCGCCTGAGTTGCCAACGACATCGCGCAACCGTGATAAGTACGATACAACAAAAACGCTTTTAAAATCTCCGCATCGCCTGCCACAAAACCCGAACGTAAACCCGGTGCATTAGAACGTTTAGACAAACTATGAAATACCACACAACGTTTATAATCATTGCGTCCGATGCTGGCACAAGCCTGTAAAAGTCCTACGGGTGGTTGATTTTCATCTGCATATAATTCTGAATAACACTCGTCCGCCGCAATAATAAAATCATATTCATCAGCCAATTGAATCAGCTTTTGCAAACGCTCTAAATTTAAAACTGTGCCACTAGGATTGTTTGGCGAACACACATACAACAATTGACAATCCGCCCAAACTTGCGAAGGAACAGCATCAAAATCAGGTAAAAAATCACTGGATTGTAAGCTATTTAAAAAATAAGGTTTTGCCCCCGCCAGCAATGCAGCCCCTTCATAAATCTGATAAAACGGGTTTGGCATCACTATGGTAGGATTGCTTTTTTCACGATTGACAACGGTTTGAGCAAATGCAAATAACGCCTCGCGTGTACCATTGACAGGGATGATGTGCGTATTCGGGTCAATGTTATCTTGATTTAATTGAAAACGTTGAGTTAACCACTGCGCAATGGATTGACGTAATTCTAAGCTGCCTTGAGTGGTTGGATATTTAGGTAATTGGCTTGGTAAGGCTTGTTGTAATGCTTGAATGATAAAATCAGGCGTTGGATGTTTGGGTTCGCCTATCGAAATATTGATGTGTTCTAATTCAGTGGGTGGATGACAGTCGGCTTTAAGTTTAGCTAATTTTTGAAAGGGATAAGGTTGTAATTGTTGTAAATTGAGGTTCATTGATAAGTGTCCGTTGGTGCAAAATCAGAAAGCGGGCGATTTTCTTCATGTTTTTTTTAATTTTTTTAAAGCGAGAGCTTTGAACTCCACAACAGCACAAAGCTGTTTTATTATGCGTTTTGCAGCGTATGAGAAATTCGCATCGACAAATCAATGGCTTTGATATCTTTGGTAATCGCGCCAATCGAAACAAAATCGACACCTGTTTCTGCAATCGCTTGAATCGTATTTAAATTAATTCCGCCAGACGCTTCCAGTTTTGCACGTCCATCAACTAATTGCACTGCTTCTCGCAACATATCCAAATCAAAATTATCCAATAACAAACGTTCTGCACTTGCATCCAATGCTTGTTGGACTTCATCGATATTTTCCACTTCAATTTGTACAGGTAAATTAGCAACTTGTCTGGCTTTAGTAACAGCTTTTTGAATTGAACCCGCCGCCATAATGTGATTTTCTTTGATTAAAAACGCATCGAATAAACCAATACGATGATTGCTGCCACCCCCACACGTCACGGCATACTTTTGCGCGGTGCGTAGATGCGGAATGGTTTTGCGTGTGTCTAAAACAAAGGTTTCAGTGTGCTTGATTTGTTGAACATAACGCTGGGTTTGGGTTGCTGTTGCAGATAATAATTGTAAGAAATTTAATGCAGTACGTTCTCCCGTTAGCAAGCTTCGGGCATTGCCTTCCAATTCACATAATGTTTGATTAACAATGACTTCATCACCATCTTCAACAAACCATTTGATTTTTATCGTTTCGTCTAATTGTTTAAAGGCTTCATCAAACCATGCAATACCGCAAATTATCATATCTTCACGGGTAATCACTTGTGCTGTGGCTTGCTGATGTTTTGGAACAAGTTGAGCCGTAATATCGCCGATGCCAATATCTTCTTCTAAAGCATATCGGACGATTTCGGTTATATTGGTTGGTAATTGAGCTATCACTTTATTTTTCATGAATTATTATAGCCATTTTGGTCAAAACAGGGGAATGTAAACATAATCCATAATACCTCTTGATGTAAATAGCACAGGATAAATTTTTATTAAATTAGCTGACATGCTGGGCAAAAATAGCTGGCACGCTGCCCAATCATTATTTTTTCAATTGGTGCTCGACCGCAAGTGCATGGCTTACCTGCTTTGCCATAGACCTGTAATATTTGTTGAAAATAGCCCGCTTGTCCATCCGCATTAGTAAAATCACGTAAAGTTGTGCCACCTTGTTCAATCGCCGTTATCAGTATTTGTTTAATATGTGCGACCAGTTGCGTGTATTGTTCTAAACTGATTTTTTGCGCAGGAATTGCTGGATGAATATTAGCTAAAAACAGGGCTTCGTTTGCGTAGATATTGCCGACCCCAACCACAATATGACTATCCATGATGAAGTTTTTCACTGCAACTCGTTTAGCGCGTGATTTTTGATATAAATATTCTCCCGTTAAATCTTGTTCTAGCGGTTCAACGCCCAATACCGCAATTAATTTATGTTGTTCAATCGATTCATTTGTCCATAACAAGCAGCCAAAACGTCGCGGATCATGATAGCGCAAACATAGATTGTCTTGAAAAATGATGTCAATGTGATCGTGTTTTTTAATTGCTGTCTCTGCGGGTAACACGCGAAAACTACCAGACATCCCCAAATGACTAATTAAATGACCATGTGGAAATTCAAAGACCAAATATTTTCCACGGCGTTGAATGGTTTTTATACTGTGTTGCGCTAGGGTTTCAGGCAGGTGTTCGGGTACAGCCCAGCGCAATCGAGCTTGTCGGATAATCACTTGCGAGACGGTTTTTGATTGTAAATTATGGATAATGCCACGCTTGGTGGTTTCGACTTCGGGCAATTCAGGCATAGGATTTTATGGTGTTAAAAAACGCTGTTAGAGAAAGTGAAATCTTAGCATAGTTTGAGTGAGAGCTTGTTTTGTCGTTGTATACTTTATATCACTAAAGTTTATTGTTTAGGCATCGTTCAGGGTTAGATAACAGCTATTGAAAATCTACTCATACTTATCTATACTCGATCAATATAAAGCCTGTGGTACGGCTCGTTTTGCTTACAACTGGGCATTAGACCAATG
>JAYQWJ020000664.1:0-7154 GCA_035829175.2 Candidatus Albibeggiatoa psychrophila | reverse complement strand
GATGTCAAAGAAATCCCTAAATTACCTTCACAACAACAAATACCATTCTAAATAATGCACCCTCTAAACATACAGCCTCATTTACTAGAAATAAAAACCACATGCTGAACTACATTCTCAAACGCCTTTTACTCATGATTCCCACGCTGGTTGGAGTGATGTTAGTGACATTTATGGTGACGCAATTCGTACCGGGCGGACCTGTTGAACAACTGATTAATGAATTACAAAATCAACAACATACGGGTGAAGCCTCCGTCGGTGGCACATCAGGTTTATATCGTGGTGCAAAAGGATTAGATGAAGAACAAATTGCCCAACTTAACGCCCTATACGGCTTTGACCAACCAACTTATCAACGTTTTTTGACTATGATGGGGAATTACTTCACGTTTAATTTTGGTGAAAGCTATATTCATCATCAATCAGTGTTGGAATTAATTGCCTCCAAATTGCCTGTTTCTCTAACGCTCGGATTATGGACATTTTTCCTGACTTATCTCACCTGTATTCCCTTGGGTATTGCCAAAGCCATGCACGATGGTTCTCGATTTGATGTCATGACCAGTACCTTGATTTTATTCGGTTATGCGATTCCTAACTTTGTGCTGGGGATTTTACTCATTGTTTTATTCAGTGGCGGCAGTTTTTGGGATGTTTTCCCATTACGCGGTTTAGTCTCCGATAACTGGCAAGAACTGGCTTGGCATCAACAAATTTTAGATTATTTATGGCATATTACCTTGCCGATTATTTCCCTGATGGTAGGCAATTTCGCAGTCATGACCATGTTGACAAAAAACAGCTTTGTTGAAGAAATTCGCAAACAATACGTGCTGACCGCCAAAGCCAAGGGATTGAGTAATAACGTGATTTTATACAAACATATTTTCCGCAATGCAATGATTCCACTTGCAACCAGCTTTCCATCCGCATTTATTGCTGCATTTTTCGCAGGCAGTTTGTTAGTCGAGACCATTTTTTCACTGGATGGTTTAGGTTTATTATCTTATGAATCTGTCATTAAACGCGATTATCCCGTGGTACTTGGCAGTTTATATATTTTTACTCTGCTTGGCTTATTTGCTAAACTAGTGGCAGATATTAGCTATGTGCTGATTGACCCACGCATCCAGTTTGAATCCATTAATCAATGACAAATCTCACACCCGCCCAACGCCGCTGGCGACGCTTCACCGCCAACAAACGTGGCTATTACAGTTTATGGATATTTTCCACTCTATTCATACTGAGCCTGTTTGCTGAAATACTTAGCAACGATAAGCCCCTGATTATCTTCTATGAAACGGAATATTATTTCCCATTATGGACTGCATATCCAGAAACCGATTTTGGCGGTGATTTTGCAACTGAAACCAATTATCGAGATGAATATGTATTAGATGAATTGATTTTAAAAAATCCAGACAATTGGATTGTATTTCCCTTAAATCCTTATAGTTTTGATTCTATCAATTATGACAATGCACAGCCCAATCCCGCAGCACCGTCAAAAGACAATCTTTTAGGCACAGATGACCGAGGACGTGATGTATTGGCGCGGCTGATTTATGGCTTTAGATTATCAGTTTTATTCGGACTTGCCCTAACTGCGATTGGGGTGTTTATTGGGATTATTGCAGGGGCGTTACAAGGTTTTCTCGGTGGTAAATTTGACCTATTTGCACAGCGATTTATTGAAATTTGGAGCAGTATGCCAGAGCTGTATCTGTTGATTATTTTTGCATCAATATTTCAGCCTAGTGTAATGTTATTATTAGGATTATTGGCTTTATTTGGTTGGATGGGTTTAGCAGATTATGTGCGAGCAGAATTTTTAAAAGGGCGTAATATGGATTATGTTCGAGCGGCTCAAGCCTTAGGTGTGCCCAATTTAACCATTATGCGCCGCCATTTATTGCCAAATGCGATGACTCCTGTTATTACTTTTTTGCCATTTCGGATTAGTGCCGCTATTCTCGCGCTAACAAGTTTAGATTTCCTAGGTTTAGGATTGCCGCCATCAGAACCTAGCTTAGGAGAATTATTAGCCCAAGGCAAAGAAAATATTTCCGCATGGTGGCTGTCATTAACAACGTTTTGTGTGCTGGTAGGCACGTTGAGTTCACTGATTTTTATTGGTGAAGCCTTGCGTGAAGCTTTAGACACCCGAAGAGGATAATATGATGCTTTTCAATTTTTTTGGCGCATTCAAAGAAAAATACCAAGATATTCAAATTTTAGGTGTTGATAAAGAACGTACAAAACTAAATCGACAAAAAGCGTGTACTGTTTTTTTAGAATTATCCCAGCGTCCACCACAGCGTTGGTTAGATTTATTTGCTATGAAACAAGTATCACCTTTTCATCCTGTTAGAGCCAGAATTGAAAGAGATTATATGGTTGTCACATGTCAATATCGTGATTATGAGAAGAATTTGATGAGTTTATTACAGAAAGACATCGAAGAGTGTAATTTTGAATATCGCAAATTGGAAAATCCAGATAAATAATTAAAAAGCAGCTCGTTACCAAGTTCTAAGGCTGTAAAAGAGCAAGCAAAAATCACTAAAACAAACTGTATTGAATGACCTGCGCAATCTCAGTTTCAGCACCATCCATCAAAAATCGGTAATTGGTAATCGATAATCATCAAGACTTATATATAATAGACAGTTATAGCAAAAATTATTCTAACTGGGGCAAAGGGTTTTGATTAATTTCTATGAATGATTATCAACAGTTACGCACATTATTACTGGCAGAAGAACAAGAACGCCTTACAAAACTTGAACAACGTATTATTGACTTGCAATCTCGTAGTCAAGACGTTGCCACCGTATTACCACAAGCCCTAAAAATCATCCCTGATTTAACTGAATTAATTGATGCGTTGCAAAAACCTGTCGATACTTGTGTCAAACAAACGGTTCAGATTGATCCTGAAAGTTTTGCAAAACCATTGCATCCATTGCTTGTTGAACCACTACGGATTGAAATTGCACAATTAGTCAAAAAAATCCGCAAAATTCTACATGCGCATAAAGTGCATATTGCTGAACTTGATGCAGAATTAGACCAATTAGAACAACAAAAAATTCAAGAAATATTAACACGGGTGGAGCTGTTAGAAGCCGATTTAAAAAATACTGAAAAACGGACGCTGGAAATTGCTAAAAGTTTACCCGATGCCATTCGACGAGCTTCTGAAGAAGGGAGTAATTCTAATGATATTAGCGATGAAGAATTAGCCGAATCGCTACAAATTCCTGTTACCCGTTGTATTCAACAATCCATCAGTAATGATACCAAAGCCTTAGCCGATCTTTTATTCCCTATCATGGGACCTGCAATTCGACGCTCTATCAATGAATCTATCAAAGAATTTTTGCAATCGGTTAACTCTGCTGTCGAGCAAAGTTTATCGTTTAAAGGAATGTTGTGGCGATTTGAAGCGGTGCGTACAGGTCAATCATTTACCGACGTACTGTTGCAAAAAACCTTAATTTATCGGGTTGAACAAGTATTTTTAGTACACAAAGAATCAGGCTTGTTAGTACAGCATTTAAGTCAAGATGGCATTGACGTTGGCGATAGTGATGCCGTGTCGGCGATGTTGACCGCGATTCAAGATTTTATTCGTGATTCGTTTACTGCTGAAGGTGATTTGGAAAAAGTAGAGTTGGGCAGTTACACGGTGTGGTTGGATCAAAGTCCTTATGCGGTGTTGGCTTGTGTGGTTCGAGGTAATGCGTCGTATAAATTACGGGGCGTGATGAAACAATCATTGGAAGCGATTCATGCCCGTTATGGACGTTTGCTTGAACAATATGAAGGTGATTCAACGCTTTTAGAACCGTGTCGGGTTATCCTGCAAAAAAACTTGCAAATGAAAGAATTTAAAGAAGAAGTCACTAAGAAAAAACGCTTTTTCTCACCGCCATTGCTCGCCGTCACTGCCTTAATTGTATTGGGGATTGCAATATGGCTGTTTATGCAAGTGCAAGCTGAGCGACATTTACGGCGTTATATTCATACGTTGCGTGATACGGCGGGCTTAATGATTATTGAAACAAAGCGTGATAGTGGCAAATTAATTGTCCGAGGTTTGCGCGACCCATTGGCAACTGACCCCGCACAAATTACCACCCAGTTTGCCCTGCAAGATAGCGTCGTCAATGAATGGGGAACGTATCAAGATTTAGCCCCACAATTTGTATTGCAACGTGCGAGACAGGCTTTAAATCCGCCCGAATCTGTTGAAATTAGATTGAAAAATAATAAGTTATATCTCAGTGGTGAAGCCAATAATAATTGGATTGAACAGGTTGCATTAAAACAAGGCATGTTAGGCGGCGTGCAACAAGTGGTGATGAAGGATTTAAATAATCGTCAACAATACTGGTTAGATACCGATCAACAATTCCAAACCTTAGTCGAAAAACTAGAATCAACTCAAGGTATTAAAGTCACCGAAGTGGGTACGAAACAGGACAAGCGTTTTATCCACGGATTGCGTGACCCGTTATCAATTAATCCAGATATTATTGCGCAAGAATTTAATCTCACCGATGTGCTGCTGGAATGGACGCAGTATCAAGCGTTGCATCCCGCCTTTATTTTACAACGTGCCAAACAAGCCTTGAATCCGCCTGATAATGTGAGTATTGCCTTGGCGGATGACACTTTATTTATCACAGGTGAAGCGGAACATGAATGGATTGAACAAGTTAAATTAAAAAAAGGCATGTTGGGAGGTGTGGAGCAGATTGATACCACGGATTTAATTGATAAACAACAATATTGGATTGATACTCGACCTTTGTTTGAAAAATTATTAGCGGATTTAGACAATACAGCGGGTTTAAAGGTGATTGCCAGCGGGATTGAAAATGAACAGTATTTTGTCAAAGGCTTGCGCGATCCATTAGCAGCTGAGCCACAGGATATTGTGAATCAATTGGAGTTGGAAAATGTGTTGATGCAATGGACTGCGTATCAAGATTTAAATCCGAATTTTGTATTACAACGCGCCAAACAAGCTTTGAATCCGCCTGAAACTGTGAGTTTAAGCGTGCAAGCCAATACCTTGAAAGTAAAAGGACGTGCTAATAATGAGTGGATTGAGCAATTACATTTAAAACAAGGCATGTTGGCGGGGATTCAGCATATTGATGATTCTAAATTATACAATCAACAACAATATTGGATTGACACTGAACCTGCTTTTCAGAACTTATTAGAAAAATTAGATGCGATTGTAGGCTTGAAAATTCTGGAATCAGGCATTAAAAATAATCAACGTTTTATCAAAGGTTTAAAAGACCCCTTGGCACAAAATCCACAGCCTATTTTAGATGCAATGGGTTTGGGCGTGATTGCAGAATGGCAGGCTTATCATGATTTAAGTTCGCATTTTGTATTGCAACGGGCTAAGCAGGCTTTAAATCTTCCTGAAACAGTTTCACTGGATATTGAGGCTCAAACCTTAATCTTTGCAGGTCATGCCACACAAAATTGGATAGATGCCGCATCAAAAGTGAGCCATGGTTTGGCAGGCGTTGAGCAGATTAATATTGCGCAATTACAAACCACCGATGCTTGGTTGTGGGCAAAATTGGCAAACAAATTACCGCATTGGGTTGATGTGGATTTCGCAGTACAAAATGGACAATTACAGGTTTCGGGTTTAGCAACTCAGGAGATGCGTGACAGCTTGCAACAACAGTTTGCGGGTTTAGATATTATGCTTAATATGGATGCCTTGCGCAGTGCTGAGCAGGAAGATTTACAGCATCGTATGGATTTATATATTGCTATTTTGCGCCAAACGCTTGGTTTATCAGTGACGGAAGTGAAACAAATTGATGATAAAACATTGATTTATGGCTTAAAAGACCCGTTGGCAATCAATCCAGATTTGTTGGCAGCTGACTATGGTTTGACCAGCGAGCATATTGAAACCATTTGGACAGCATATCAAGATTTGAATCCGCAGTTTGTTGAGCGACGCGTGATTAAGGCTTTAACACCGCCAGAAACGGTACAAATTGCTTTGCAAAATGGTGTGTTATATGTGACAGGTCATGCAGATGATGTGTGGATTTCTCAGCTAAAACAAACTGTTGTTTTATTTCCTAATATCAAGCGGTTAGATATTGCCGCATTGGGTAATAATGAAGCGTATTGGATTGAAACCCGCCCCCAATTTGAGCAGTTAGTGAAAGCTTTGAATGATACGTCTGGGATTATGGTTGTGTCGAGTGGGATTGAAAATGAGCACTGGTTTATCACAGGTTTTAAAGACCCATTGGCGGGTGATCCCATTGATATTGCACAGAAAATAGATATGGCTGAAGTCGTGATGCGTTGGACACCTTATCAAGATTTAGATGCTGTCTTCATTGAGCAGCGGGTATTACAGGCTTTAGAGCCGCCAGAGACGGTGCAATTGCGTTTAGAAGGCGATGTATTATATTTAAGTGGTCATGCTTCGCAGCAATGGATGGAAAAAGCGACCAACAGTGTGAATTTAATTGCGGGTGTGAATCAAGTCGTGATTGATAATTTACAGCAAACTGACCAGATATTATTGCAACAGGCTCAAACGACCTTGAAAGTGCCTAGTACAGTGAATTTGACAGTACATGACAAGCATTTATATATTGCAGGTGTGATTACGCAACAGGCACGGGTGCAATTGATGGAAAAACTACAGAAGTTACAAGGTTTTGCTAATGTTGATACCCAAAATTTATTAGATGCCACCACTGAACGCCGTAAGCAAGTGATTGCTAAAATTGAAAGTACGATTATTTATTTTAAAGATGATGAAAGTTTTGCATCGGGACAAAATCAGATATTGCAAGATTTAATCACCAATGTTCGTTTATTGTTACGGTTTAACAAGCAGCTTGAAAAGCCTTTGAGAATCCAAATTACAGGGCATACTGATGGTTTGGGGGCGTTGGTTTATAATCGTCAATTAGGTCAGCAACGGGTGGAAACTGTGCGTGATTGGTTGCAAACCCAAGGGATTACCTCAAATAATCTGTTGTTAACCCAACCGTCATTAATTCGTTTTGGGGAAACCATTAGCAGTTATCAAGATAGAAAAGTGACACTTCAAGTGGTTGAGTAATTTGAGATGTGTT
>JAYQWJ020000663.1:0-1099 GCA_035829175.2 Candidatus Albibeggiatoa psychrophila | reverse complement strand
TGTAAATGAGGCTTTTAAAGTTAACAATATTTGTTATTGATAATGCGTAACTTCAATACCAATTAATTCCGCATCTTCGGCAATTTTCCCATTTTTAAGCACAAGATGTTGCTCACCATGACCCACTATTATGCCTTGCAAGGTGACATTTTCTAAATAATCAACTTGATGGGTAAAGCCCACATTTTCTAAAATTACATTTCTATCAAAAAACACCTTTTGCCCAATCACAACATCACTGAGCTTGCTGTCTTCATGCACAAATACATTTTCGATTAATGCGGGGCTGCTTGCTGTGCCTTGTATGTGACCTGCTAACTCACCTCCACGGAGATATGTATCGCTGGCAAGTATGACATCTTGAATTACGCCATGTACTTGTTCTGCACTGGAATTAATAATGTTGCCGCACAAAACGCCACCCGCTAAGCCTGAACCTCTAAATTCAAAATCACACATCAGACCTTGGCTAAGAATAGAACCCGATATGATACCGCCATAAAGTGTTGCATTTTCAGTCAGTACAGAATTAGAAACACGTCCATTATTGATAATTTCGGTACTCAAAATCGCTTCGGAAATGTTGCCTTGTGTTGTAATGCTTTGTAAATTAAATAATTCATGACTCTCTGCACTACAAGTTTCATTTATCTGGCGATTTTCAGGACGGCATACCGCTGCAATATCAGGGCGTGTCGGTAGTTCATCACTGATAATTTCAATGGTTACAACGGTTTCTAAACCAGCATCATCTATAAATTTAACTTGGAATTGTTCAGAATTTTCTCTTTCCGCATCATCTTTAATATAGATTTCTAACACTTTATCGCTGGCATCTTGATCTTCCCAAACAAAATCACCTTGAGCATACCAATAGTCTTGCGCCGTATTTGCAGTCAATGAAAAGGTCTCATATTGAATAGATAATTCACCATCTTTACCATCAACACGAGATAGGGTTATATCTAGTTTGGTTGCTTTTTCATTCACGACAAAGTCTGTTTGAGCAACACGAATGTGACCTTGTTGAGGGGTTTCTGGTTCTTTTACATCTGACTCATTTGAAGCTTCTTGCTCATTGCTTGTATCAGTATTTGAA
>JAYQWJ020000662.1:0-2886 GCA_035829175.2 Candidatus Albibeggiatoa psychrophila | reverse complement strand
CCCTTTCCAAAGATTTAGATACCCATTTACGACAAAGTATGATTGTGGGTGCGGGCGCGGCTGGAGGTTATTTGGTGATTTTCCCAATATATTTACATGTTGGATTATTATCAACCTTATTGTCTTCTTTGGTCATTCTGGCAGGGATGGTGATTCATGCAATGTCCCCTTTAACCCAATTACCCAAAGATGATAGAAAAATGATCAAAATGGTGATTGATGTAGAAAATAGCCAAAATTAGTATCAATCTCCATAAAGAACCATTATGAATAAACAACAAATTATCAAAGCCGTTACCCAAAGTAAACACAGTAAACTGTGGATTGTTGTCACTGATATTGATGGGCGACCGTTAAGCAAATTGATACATCGTGATAAATTTTTGTCTGCAATAGAAAGTCATGGCATCAGTTATTCTTCTGGTATTTTTGCGATTGATATTGCAGGCGGCATGTATACCAATACTCAAATCTGTGGCTGGCATAAAGGTTTTCCTAATACATATGCTCAAATCGATCTTGATACCTTTAGAAAAATGGCTTGGAATGATGATATTCCGCTTTTTATCGCTGACCTAAGTCAACAAGATGATGATTTATCACAGGTTTGCCCTAGAAGTTTACTTAAGCGCATTATTAAAAAATATGCCGATAATCATTACACTCCTGTACTCTCACAGGAATATGAATGGTTTAATTTCGCTGAAAGTCCACAGGAATTACAAGCTCAAGGATTGCACAATTTAACCCCAGTGACGCAAGGTAATGATGTGTATTCGATGCTTAGACCTGCCGTGAAACAAGGTTATTTCAATGATTTATTTGAACATCTTGAAGCATTTGGAATTCCACTTGAGTGTTTACATACCGAATATGGACCAGGTTTGTATGAAGCAGCAATTCAACATACTGATGCTTTAACTGCTGCCGATCGAGCCACTTTATTTAAAACAGGTGTGAAACAAATTGCGTATCAACATGGTGTAACCGCTTCTTTTATGGCAAAAATCAGTGAGCATCTCAGTGGTTGTGGAGGACATATTCATCAAAGCATTTATGATGACAAGCAGGATAACAACCTATTTTTTGATCGCAATAATCAACATAATATGAGTGAATTAATGCAAAGTTATATTGCAGGACAACTGATGTGTTTGCCTGAGATATTACCCATGTTTGCACCTGTGGTGAACAGTTATAAAAGACTGCATCCCTATTCCGTCGCGCCAATAAATACTACTTGGGGTGTTGATAATCGAACCTGTGCGCTGCGTGTGTTATCAGAATCTCCCGAGTCAACGAGAATAGAACATCGTGTTGCAGGTGCAGATATGAATCCTTATCTTGCAATGAGTGCTTGTTTAGCTTCGGGTTTATACGGTATTTTGAATAATTTAACCTTGGATACTGTCCCTATAAAGGGTAATGCTTATGAAGATACGCAAAGCGCACCGTTAGCCAATCATTTACAAGCAGCCACTGAGAAAATGAAACAATCTGAGATTGCGCGGGAATTATTCGGCGAGGTATTTGTTGACCATTTTGTTAAAACCCGTGAATGGGAATGTGTGCAATATATTGAATGCGCCCACAAGGTATTATCCACGGAAGAATCTGATTGGGAGTTAAAAAGATATTTTGAATTGATTTAAAAAACAGTGATATAGTCTGGAACAGCTATGCTTCAAACCTTAATTGCTACTTTACCTTCAGCTTGTGCCTGTTCTGCCATTTTTTGCATTTTGATTTGTAAAAACACCACGGGTATCCAACATACGCCCATCAATATATACAAAGCCATCACCCATACAAACCAATTAGTAATATGTTCATTTTTTACTAAAGACCTCATACTTGAGAACAAATAAAATGTGCCTGATATTTTAGATAAAAACCAGTTTATTGTTTCACAAAAGTCACCATAAATTCCCATACGCACAAGCCAGAATCAGGTGAAATATGATAAATTTGTTCATTCTCAGCTAAAAAATGGGGATTATCTAAAAAACAAACTTCAAACATCTTTTTCTTAAAACCCACTTTTTCAAATATTTGCTTTAATCTCAATGGTGTATACAGTATTTGTACTTGATCATTTTTTGGTTCATAAAGTGTACTTTTTGCAATATTGATAGAGCCATCCGTAATAAGGTGACTAAATCGTTTATCAAGATAAGCAATTTCCAACGCGAAGTAGACAGAAGGAAATAAACCTTTTAATGTGCCTTTAGGTTTTAAAACCCGATAAAATTCCTGAATCATTCTCCTATTAGCTAAATCATTGGATGATAATACAGAATTTGACGTAATTACATAATCAAACTGATGAGATTCAAATGGAAGTTGTGTCGAGTCTTCAGCGGTGTATGTGATTTTTTTGTGAGACAATTCATGTGCAGCGATTTGTATGGCATCTTGAGACCAATCAGTACAATGAATTAATTTTATATTGGGAAAATGTTCGATAATATATTGTTGTAAATGGGTTTTAGAACCACACCCGGGAATTAAAATCGTTTCAACCTGTTCATCAATCTCACTACAAAGGTCTTCACAAACGCGCATATCATCTGTAACACTAATCACTGTACCAGCATAACCCAGCGAACTATGAGTGTGATTCCAAGAGTGTTTTTCTGCCTCTATTTCTGCCTGAAATTGATTAAATAAACATTCTTCTTCTGAATCATTTATCGTACTTAAATTGGATCTGCCTTGATGCGTGATTACCCATCTGTGCATAGATAATTCCCTATGAGTATTGAGAAGAATATATTCTACCTAATTCCGTATTTTAACATGTTTCGCTTTGGCTCATTATCAGCATCAAGTGGTTTGATGTTTTATGGAAATTGATAAAATTGTAAAAAAGGGCTTTATATCCGA
>JAYQWJ020000661.1:0-3820 GCA_035829175.2 Candidatus Albibeggiatoa psychrophila | reverse complement strand
TGATGGTGAAGAAGAAGTTTTTGATTTGACTGTACCCGAATTACATAACTTTGTTGCCAATGATATTGTTGTACATAACAGTATTGAGCAAGATGCTGATTTAATTGTATTTATTTACCGTGACGAAGTATACAACGAAGACAGTGAAGCCAAAGGTACGGCAGAAATTATTATCGGTAAACAGCGGAATGGTCCTATTGGTACGTTGCGTTTAGCTTTTGTAGGGCCTTTGACCAAATTCGAGAATTACACCGAAGAATATCATTATGACGGCGGTGGTGGATACTGATGCGTCCAACTCAAGCCTTAATTGATTTAGCAGCCCTCAAACATAATATTAATATTGCCCGTCAACACGCGCCACACTCTAAAATCATGGCAGTGGTTAAAGCTGATGCGTATGGACATGGTGCAATCAACGTTGCCCAAGCGATTGCCAATGAAATTGAAGCATTTGCTGTCTGCTGCATTGAAGAAGCGATTGAATTACGTGAAGCACAAATTAAACAACCGATTTTGATTTTAGAAGGTTTTTTTGAACCAAATGAATTGCCGCTCATTCAACAATATCAATTACAAACTGTAGTGCAACATTCTGTTCAAATTGATGTTTTACGTGCTGCCAAATTAGAAAAGCCTATCACTGTTTGGTTAAAAATCGACACGGGTATGGGACGTTTAGGATTTCTTCCCGATGATTTTAGCAATGCGTGGCAACAACTCCATAATATTCCTCACATTGCCAAACCAATTAAATTAATGACGCATTTGTCTTGTGCTGATGAATTAGATAACTCCATGACCATGCAGCAAATTAAGCAATTCTCCCAACTCACACAAACTTATAAAACTGAAAAATCCATTGCCAATTCGGCGGGTATTTTAGGCTGGCAACAATCTCATGTTGACTGGAATAGAATCGGCATTATGTTATATGGCGCGTCACCTTTTGAGCAAAATCATAATTTACAAGCCGTGATGCAATTACAATCCGAATTAATTAGCGTCAAACATTATGCAAAAGGACAAACTGTAGGTTATGGCGCGACGTGGCAATGTGAGCAAGATAGTGTGATTGGTATCGTGGCAATTGGTTACGCCGATGGTTATCCGCGTCATGCACCCAGTGGCACGCCTGTTTTAGTCAATGGGCAGCGTGTTCCGTTGGTTGGACGGGTTTCTATGGATATGATTGCAGTCGATTTGACCCAACAAGCACAAGCCAAAGTTGGTGATAAAGTGATTTTGTGGGGAAATGATTTGTCTGTTAACGAGATTGCAACTTGTGCAGAAACAATTTCTTATGAATTACTGACCCATGTTAATAAGCGTGTGCCGAGAAAGATTCTGCCGTAAACTGTTTCACCATTTCCCATTAATTAAAGACCACCCATCATCAAAACAATGAGCAGTCCTAAATAATTATTGCTCTTGCATTTTTCTCTGAATATCAATCGCGGCTTTACGTCGTTCAAGCTTTTTCAACGTATCTTTGATTTTCGGATTATTAGGCACAAGTTGATCTAAATGTTTTGTAAAATCATACGCATCTAACCAACGTTGTTGACGAATATATAACTCGGCTAATGCTTGAGTCGTTTGAGCATTTTGTCGATCTAAATAAAACGCTTTCAACAAAGCAGGTTCAACTTGACTAGGTTGCCCAATTTGTTTCAGCAACATCGCATAATTGTAATATACTTGCGGATGATAAGGCATTAATTCTGCTGCTTTTTTCAAACTATCCAATGCTTCAGGCATCTGTTTTAATTCAGCCAATAATAAACCCAGCGAATAATATAATAAGCCTTGTTCTGGAGAAGCTTTTATTGCATCACGTAACACCTGTTCCGCCTGTTTTTTATCACCTAAACCATGATATAAAATGGCTAAACTTCGAGATGCGGGGAAGAAATATTGACCTTTTTCGATCGCGGTTTTAAACGCCTGTTCTGCCTGCTTAATATCGCCTATCTCACTGTATAATCCGCCTAAATTAAAATGTCCTTCAGGTAAATCACCACGAATTAATTGAGCCTTTTTATATTCTGCTAATGCCTTATCAAATCCAGCAACATCGGTTAACTTCTGAGCTGGCACATTGGCTAAGTTTCGAGCCGCTTCAATCCGCACCGCGCGAATTTCATCATTTAATAATGGCACAATCGATTTGATTTTTTGTTCAACTTCAATATTTTGCAAACCATGCACCGCCGCAGTACGCACCAAAGCTGATTTATCTTGTAACAATGTCAACGCTGTGTCTAAACCCGTTTGCCCATAGGCTTGTAACAATTCGAGAGCCGTTGCTCGTACAATATCTGCTTGATTAATATCCAACGCCAATTTAGCCAAATCTTGACTGACATTAACATCGCCCATACGACCTAAAGCCAAAATTTCACCAAAATGCGGTTTTTGCCAATTTTTATCACCATACCATTGATTCATCGCATTGGTTGCCCACAACGCATCTTTATCGGTATGACATTGATTGCAGGCATTGGGCGTATTGAGTTTTAAGCTTAAATCTGGGCGCGGAATCCGAAAACTATGATCGCGCCGTGGGTCAATCACCATGAAATTCTGCGTGGGCGCATGACAGTTAACACATTGACTGCCTTCGGTATTTTCTGCATGAAAGTGGTGTTGTTTTGAGTCGTAATTTTTTGCTTTCAGGCTGGGATATAAATTTGCTGGCGGTTCAGATTGATGACAATAAGTACAGGTTGCATTGCCTTCACGGTGTAATTTGAGCGTATGCGGATCGTGACAATCAGTACATTGCACGCCATTGTGATACATTTTACTTTGTACAAAAGAACCATAAACATACACTTCATCAAGAATTTGTCCATCAGCATGATATAAGTTGTCGCGCAATAATTCGGGTACAAAATCATTTAACATCGGTTGGGCATGTAAATCCTGTTCACTGATAGGGTAGCGGCGTGAATGACAACGGGCGCAAGTTTCAACTTTTTGCTTAGAATCTAATCGAGTAAAATCAACCGTTAAGCCTTTGTTTTTATTATTTGTTACGTCTTTTTTGTCAGCGGAATTTGCCCAAGTTAAATGCTTTTCACCCGCACCGTGACAGGCTTGGCAACTGACATTAATTTCTGCCCAAGTGGTTTTATAACTATCGGTTGCGACATCATAGTTTACGTTTAAGTTGGTTGAGTGGCATTCTGCACAAACTGCATTCCAAGTATGATAAGCCCGTGTCCAATGCAATGGATTGTCTGGCGTTAGTTTTCGTTGCGGATATAAGTTAAACCATTGTTTTTTTAAGCTATCCCATGCGATGGTTAATGCTTGCAAACGCCCATTGGGAAATTGCAGTAAATATTGTTGTAGCGGCGTAACCCCAAAAGTGTATTTTATGGCGAATTCTTCGATTTTTTCATTTTTCCCGATAGTTTTAACAAAATATTGTCCATCACGAATATAAAATTGTGCGCTGATATTTTCGTCTTTAAATTCGGTATTGTTGAAATCACCGAGCACATATTGTTCTGTGGCGGGATTCATTGCTAATTCATGCTGAGAGCCTAACCAGTCGGAGAATTGCTTGGGATGGCAGCTTGCACAGCTTTGATTTTCTACAAATGCAATATTATCAATCCCTTTTCCATAATGTTGTTTGGGGAAATGATTGGGGTTTGCAGAGCTGAATGAGCTGAAACTGAAAAGAATTGTAACTAACCAGAACTGATAATACTTCATATCTATTTTGCCTTTTTAACAATTAACAATTAACAATTAACAATTAACAATTAACAATTAACAATTAACAATTATCAATTATCAATCCATT
>JAYQWJ020000660.1:0-6079 GCA_035829175.2 Candidatus Albibeggiatoa psychrophila | reverse complement strand
CTATTTCAAGGTCAATATATTGCATTTATATATATAAATACTACTACCACTTCTCCATTATTAAAATGAGTGAGATAAGTTTATGATAAAAGAATTATTGGCTATTTTTTGCGGATTGTTATTGATTGTAACTGCTCAAGCTGAAAGTTGTATTCAACCTGAAAAACTTGTGTTCTCAGTGATTCCATCGAATAAGAAAAAATCAGAACTCAATATTTATCAACCGATAGCAAATGCAATACTTGAACAGTTTCAGATTCCCGTTGAGCTGAAAAAAATGGATTCTTATGAACAAATTGTCACTGAACTTATTATGGGAAATCTACATTTTGCAATATTAGGGGCTTTTAGCTATATTACTGTTTCCAGCATGAATCCATCAGTTAAACCTTTTGCAGTGCATTATCATGCTGCGAATCCTCCTTTTCAAGAAGAAGGCAGTTTTTATCGTTCTATATTGATTGTTCATGCAGATTCATCATATTACGATATTGAGTCTCTACGTGGCAAAACAGCATTACTAACCGAAGAAGGCAGCACATCTGGCACTTTAGTGCCGAGAGTTTTATTTAGCAAAGAAATTAAAGTAGATAGACTTAACGAGTTCTTCAGTTCTATCACTTATAGTGGCGGTCATGACACCTCTGTGATTGAGATTGCAAATAAAAAGTTTGAGGCCGCTTTTGTCTCAGCTCATAATTTGAGCTGGATGATAAAAAAAGGCTTGATTGAGGAAAAAAAATTTAGAGTCTTGTGGGAATCACCGCCTATTCCTTATGGACCTTATGTTTACAATACTCAGTTATGTGAAAAATATTTGAAAGCCATTCGTAGTGTGGTTTTGGGCGTAAATGATTTTGCTGAAGGTAAAGCCATGCTAAAAAAACTGGGCGCAATTCGCTTAACAACAAGTAAAGACAGTGATTACGATGTGATTCTTGAATTGAGCAAACAGAGACAATAAATTCTTTAGAAAACAACAATCTGAGTTCGATACGACTTACAATTTTAGGGCAGAATTAACCAATAATGGGATTAAACAAGGCTTGGAATCTTGAAAATCTTTAAACTTGTAAAATCGTGTCCAAACCGCCGACTTAGCAAAATTAAATTTGATTACTTCTTAAATTCTGTGAATTCTGATTCCAACTTTTTCCGTTAATATTTTAAAATGACAAAATGTGCTCAAAACTTAGCCGATATTGACAATTTACAGTAAAATAAATCTCCTATATCCTCCTACAAAATATATAACAATATCTAAGGCTATATTTATGCGTACAACTCGTTTTTTGCTATCCACTTTAAAAGAAACCCCTGCTGATGCTGAAATCATTAGCCATCAACTGATGTTGCGTGCGGGTTTAATTCGTAGACTTGCCGCTGGTTTATATACTTGGTTGCCGTTGGGTTTACGGGTATTACGCAAAGTGGAAGCTATTGTACGTGATGAAATGGACAAATCTGGAGCGCAAGAAATCTTAATGCCTGCTGTGCAACCTTCTGAATTATGGCAAGAATCTGGGCGTTGGGAACAATATGGCTCAGAATTATTGCGTATTACCGACCGCCATGACCGTGAATTTTGTTTTGGCCCAACTCATGAAGAAATTATCACTGATTTAATCCGTCGTGAAATCCGTAGTTACAAGCAATTGCCTGCTAACTTCTATCAAATTCAAACCAAATTCCGTGATGAAGTACGCCCACGTTTTGGCATCATGCGAGCCAGAGAATTCTTGATGAAAGATGCGTATTCATTTCATTTAGACCAAACCTCGTTGCAAGAAACCTATGATGTCATGTTTCAAACTTACAATAATATCTTTACTCGCTTAGGTTTGAAATTCCGTCCTGTGTTAGCAGATACGGGTAATATTGGTGGCAGCGCATCACATGAGTTTCATGTTTTAGCTGATTCTGGTGAAGATGCGATTGCTTATAGTGACACCAGTCAATACGCTGCCAATGTGGAATTAGCCGAAGCCTTAGCCCCTGAAGGTGAACGTCCCGTGCCGCAATCAAAATTAAGTGCCGCCGTTGTAACACCCAATCAACATACAATTGATGAAGTCAGTGAATTCCTCAAAGTTAAACCAAGTCAGACGATTAAAACCTTGATTGTAAAAGGTGAAGGCAATACTTTAGTAGCATTAATTGTACGTGGCGACCACACCTTGAATCCAATTAAAGCCGAAAAATTACCAGAAGTTGCAGAGCCATTTACCTTTGCAATGCCAGAAGAAATTAAATCCACAGTGGGTTGTGATATTGGTTCAATTGGCCCAGTTGGTTTGAGTATTCCGATTATTGTTGACCGCAGTGCAGTGCATTTAGTTGATTTTGTATGTGGTGCAAATAAAAACGACCAGCATTTAGTCGATGTGAATTGGGGACGTGATTTAGCAGAACCGAAAAAAGTGGCTGATATTCGTAATGTTGAAGTAGGCGATCCAAGTCCTGATGGTCAAGGCACATTAGATATTGCACGCGGAATAGAAGTTGGGCACATTTTCCAATTGGGTAAAAAATATAGCGACGCGATGCAAGCCACTGTGTTAGATGAAAAAGGTCAATCGACTGTATTAACAATGGGTTGTTATGGGATCGGGGTATCACGTTTGGTTGCTTCTGCGATTGAACAAAATCATGATGAACGCGGCATTATTTGGTCTCAAGCGATTGCGCCATTCAGTGTTGCTTTGTTACCGATGAATATGCACAAATCACAACGAGTGCGCGACGTTGCAGAAAATATGTATCAAACATTGACTGACCTTGGAATTGATGTATTGTTTGATGATCGTAAAGAACGTGCTGGAGTGATGTTTGCGGACATGGAATTAATTGGGATTCCGCATCGTTTGGTTATTGGTGAGAAAGGCTTAGATAAAGGGATTATGGAATATCAAAATCGCCAAGCGAAAGAAAGTGCGCAAGATGTTCCGATTAATGAGGTGGTGACTTTTTTACAAAATAAATTCGCAGACTAGTTATAAAACTGGCAGTTCTTAAGCTTAATCTTGAGGATTGCCAGTCCTGAAACAATTATAAAACAGGATAAAAACATGCTCATTTCTCACAGCCATAAATTCATTTTCTTTCATGTGACTAAGGTTGCTGGTATCAGTATTGGTAATGCATTGAAGCCTTATACTGAAGAACCTAGCCATTTTCGCATTGCTCGACCTTCAGCGGAATTGAATGGCAAGCCAAATCCCATGTATGAAATGTGGAAATCTGCCTTATTACATGCCAAAGCCAAAGATGTAAAAAAAGAGCTGACAGCCGAAGTATTTGATCGTTATTTTAAATTTGCTTTTGTGCGTAATCCTTGGGATTGGCAAGTCTCTATGCGTCACTTTATTTTGAAAGAAACTACACATATTCATCATGAGCGGATTAAGGCGATGCAAACTTTTGAAGAATATCTGGAATGGGTGATTAATACAAAAAAACCTTATCCGAAAGGCGGTACGAAATTCCAAAAAGAAGCGATTGCCGATAATGAAAATAATTTGTTGGTTGATTATATTGGGCGGTTTGAAGATTTAGCCACGGGTTTTAATCAAGCTTGTCAGCATCTTAAATTAGATACGTCTTTGCCGCATTTAAATAAAAGTCGGCACAGTGATTATAAATCTTATTATGACGACATGACTAAGCAAATGGTGGCGGAATACTTTAAAGATGATATTGAATTGTTTGGTTATCAATTTGATGGCTATGATGACACACATCCTAATATTGGATTTTTAGAAACAGTGGCACAAGTATAAATCCTGTAGAGACAAGGCATGCCTTGTTTCTACCTTCTGTGCAAAATATTGTACTCATTACGACCAACCGATCAAAGAGGTCAGCATGATAATTGAAGCATTAGCACTCAGCGGCGTGTTATTGGTGGGCTATAAAGAATATGAAAAAGATGTAGCTAAAGCCGAAGATGAAGCCCCAAAGCCAACGATTGATAATGAAATCAAAATTGTTGACAAAGACGCTAAAAAAGACAGTGCCGCAACCGCGCGTTTACAACGTTTATTTCAAGGCACAGATGATCAAAGTAGCGATGCGTTAATCGCTCGTCAGACATTTGAGCGTGAAAACACGATTGGGATTTTATCGGCGGGTACATCATTAGGTTTGGCGATTGGCGGTGTATTCAATCCTGTTCTGGGTATCGCGTCAGTTCCATTTCTAGCTTATAACGGCCGCAAAATTTACCGCAATACAATCAAGCAATTAAAAGAAGGAAAAGTCTCGGTTGATACCTTATTAGCGTTGACTTTAACAGGCTGTTTGATTGGTGGTTATTTTATTGCGGCGAGTATTGCGATGTTGATGATGCGTTCTGCCGAGCGTTTAGTGGCGAAAGTGACGCAAGAATCTAAACAAAACTTAATGGAATCCTTTAGCCAGCAACCGAATGTGGTGTGGATTGAAGTGGATGGCATAGAAGTTAAAATCCCATTTGAAAAGCTACGGGTTGATGACATCGTAGTAGCTCATGCGGGCGAGATGATTCCAGCCGATGGCGAAGTGGTTGACGGGATTGCCAACGTTGACCAGCATATTTTAACGGGTGAAGCGCATCCTGTGGATAGAGAAAAAGGCGATAAAGTTTTTGCATCAACCATTGTTTTATCGGGCAATATTAGAATTAAAGTCGAAAAAGCAGGTTCAGAAGCCACGGTCGCCAAAATTATCAATGTGTTAAACAATACGATTGATTTTAAATCATCCACGCAACTTCGCGCTGAATCTTTGTCATTGCATTTAGTCAAGCCTGCTTTGATTGCGGGTACAGTTGCATTGCCTCTTGTTGGATTTAGTGGTGCATTGGCGGCGGTCAATTCGCATCCTAAAGACAAGATGATGATTATCGCGCCTATTAGTATTTTGAATTATTTGAATATTGCGACTGAGCACGGGATTTTGATTAAAGACGGGCGTTCTTTAGAATTATTGAATAAAGTGGATACGCTGATATTTGATAAAACGGGCACATTAACTGAAGAACAACCGCATGTTGGTAGGATTTATTCCTGTAGTGATTACACTGAATTGGAAATTCTCACTTATGCAGCCGCCGCCGAATACAAGCAAACTCATCCTGTGGCACGGGCGGTTCTCCATGCAGCAAACCATGTTTATCATTTAGAGATTCCGAAAGTAGAAGAAAGTGAATATAAATTAGGCTTTGGTTTGACAGTGCAAGTCAATGGACGCAAGGTGCATGTCGGCAGCCACCGTTTTATGGAAGTGGAAAATATTGAAATTTCTCAGACAATGCAAACTCGTCTAACATTTAGTTATGAGCAAGGTCACAGTATGGTGATGGTTGCGGTCAATGATAAGCTGATTGGTGCGGTGGAACTTGTGCCAACGGTGCGTCCTGAAGCCAAAGAAATCATTGATTTATTAAAACAGCATACCAAAATTGATACGACTTATATTATTTCAGGCGATAGCGAAACGCCGACCAGTAAGTTAGCTCATGATTTGGGGATTGATTATTATTTTGCCGAGACTTTGCCAGAGAATAAGGCGGAATTGATTGGTAAATTGCAGGATGAAGGGCGGTTTATATGTTATGTCGGTGATGGTATTAATGATTCGATTGCTTTGAAAAAAGCCCAAGTGTCGATTTCACTTAGCGGCGCGTCAACGGTTGCAACTGATACGGCACAGATTATTTTAATGGATAGCGGTTTAAAACATTTGCCTGCTTTGTTTGAATTGGCGAAAGAATTTAACTCGAATATGAACATGAGTTTTGCATTGATGGTGACTCCTGCAATTTTGAGTATTGGCGGTACGTTTTTGTTGAGTTTTGGGATTGCGCAATCGATTATGTTGAATATGGTGGGTTTAAGTTTGGGCGTGGGGAATGCGATGCGTCCTTATGTTATGCGGAAATTGGGTAAGCGTTTGCAGCAACAAATTCCATTAAAGCCTAACGACAACACAGATACAATTTAAATGCTTGGCTATCTTCGATCATCTTGATATTAATCATCCTGTTCAAAAACATTATTTAAAGATGAGAATAAGATATATCTCGTTCCCATGCGCTGAG
>JAYQWJ020000659.1:0-3576 GCA_035829175.2 Candidatus Albibeggiatoa psychrophila | reverse complement strand
TTGGTATTGCCCATATATCGCTGAACTGTATCGGTTGAATATCATGCGTGGTAGTAGTGATACATTTAAGCCACAGCAAGCGATTACTCGTGAAGAAGCAGCCGTGGTTATATGCCGTGCGTATTCTTATAAAATGCAAGCTGATACTGGTTTGTGCGAATAAAACCCAAGTAAGGAGAACAATATGAAATATACTAAATTGTATACGGCGTTATCCCTTGCTTTAGGGATGGCAACAAGCCAGCTAGCCTTTGCTAATATCTCGTGTATTGGTAATGAAACAGAAGTACAACCTGTTGAAAATACCACTTTACCCACGGTAAGCATTGACTCATTAGCATCAAGTTCTATAAGCGAAGGTAATAGCTTATTACTCACAGCACAAGCAACAGTAGATACAGCCAAAGGTGGACAAGCTGCTTTTTACTGGTGTGCGGAACAAGGTTTATTTAAAGCCGTTGCTGATTCACCTAACTATCAAACGGTCAAGTTTATCGCGCCTGCGGTTGCTGAATCAGGCGCATCTATAAAAATAGGTGTGCAATTAGGTGATAATTTGGGCTATATCGACTTTGCAGGGACTGAAGTACAAGTTACTGATTCGGGTGATACTGATGAATCCAATCCTGCACCAACAGCCTCTATTGATATACCTAATTCTGTTAAAGCAGGTGAACCCACTGTATTACATTTTTCGGTTCAAGATGATGCGTCGTCTAATCTTGTTACGGATTTATATTACAGTACAGATGGCGTAAATTTTAAACCCATTGTCAAAGGTCTCAAAGGAGTACAAACCCATTACACTTGGATGCCTGAAGAGGATATTGATGACTATCAATTCAAAGTTGTTACCTCGGACGGTAATAAACAGACTGTGGCAATGACGGGTGTGCTAAGTAACTGTGAAGTGATTCCTAGTGATTTAGCATGTAGTCATTGGAATCCTTTTGATGATTTTCATTCGTCACCTAATCAACGTAATCCAAATTCTGATAGTTGCGGTACTCAAAGTATTTGGCACTTTATGCAAGTCAGTGTTGATGCTTTAAATGATCCTGCAAGCTATGAACTGATGCCTCAATTTTTAAACGATGAGGTCACAGAAGAATTTGGAAAACATGATTACTGGGCTGGAAATCATCAGTATATCAATGGACTCTATATGCCATTTGTTGGTATCAATTACTCTTGGAATCAGAATCATGCTGATATATCAGTAATGAACTTACATCCTTCACCAACTGAGGCAGCAGTGCTTGCATGGCAAAGTCCTATAGATGGTATTATTAATATCACAGGTACAGTTGCAAACATTGACAAAGGTGACGTGAATTGGTTTGTAAACAAATCCAGTGTAACACTGGCATCTGGTACAGTTTCCAATAAAGAAGGTTCAACGGTTGCGGCTCAACAACGTTTTGCGGATATAAATAGCTTAAGCAATATCTCTGTTAAGCAAAATGATATGTTGTATTTCGTTATCGATCCAAATGGACGTTATGAATTCGATAGCTCCAGCTTTCAAATTGATATTGACCTTGTTACAAATAAGCAACTTGGTTCATTCACAGCAGAAGGCAATATCCATGACAAACAAGGTAATCCTATCGCAGGTGTCACAGTCACAGCCAATGGTTTAACAGCGATAACTGATGAAAACGGTTACTACAAAATCATCGGATTGACTGAAGGACAATACACCTTAACTGCAAGTAAAGATGGTTATAGTTTTGAAGATGCTAGCTTCATTGTTAGTGAAAATGAACAGCAAGCAAAAGTACAATTGTCTGCACCTGAGTCTGCATTGGCAATCAAAATTGGGTCGATTCCAAACTTAATCAATCAAGGTGAACCACTGCTTACTTATGCGATGCAGCTTTCTAACAATGGAGAAAAAACAGCAACAGGTGTTACAGTCAATGCGCAATTACCAAAAAATGCGATATTCCATACGGTTGACGTTGAGGGTGGTAGTTGTGACGTGGATGCTGAGTCGATCATGACATGTAACTTATCGAGTTTGGCGAGTGGTGAATCATGGGTTGTTAACGTACATGTGATTCCACAAGATACCAATAAATTAGTTACGGTAGCAAGCAGCAATTCCAATGAATATCCCGCTGATACTGACACCTTGTCTCGCCCTGTATATCCATATTTGCATGGCATTGTTTGGCCAACACCAGAGTCCATTTTGATTGATGGTAACTTGGTTTATAACTTAAGAGTTAAAAATGGTCCATACAGTCCAGCCATTGCAGAAAATACCGTTTTAACTTTTAATTTACCAACGACGGTTGAATTTATTTCGGTAGCAACTGATGCGGGGAATTGTCAACACGACAACCAAGTCATAACATGTAATTTTAATGATTTACCAACAAGTAGTGAAGCCAAGTTAGAAATTACAGCTAAACCGACACGCGGTGGTCGTTTCATACACAGCTTAGATTTAACAGCAAGCCAATTCACAACGTATACCACACAAGGTAGTATTTTTGTGGTTGACCCAATGGAAAATGTGGGTGATGTACATCTTGTGATGTTGATAGACGATACAGGTAGTATGCAAAACGATATGAATGCAACTACCCGTGCGTTAACTCGCATTATTACGGAACTTGAAACCAGCGCGCAAACACCGCCAACCGTTGCATTAATCACCTTCAAAGATGATTATACGGTACGCATTGTTACTGATGATATGACTCAATTGCGTAATGCAGTGCAAAATCTTCGTGCATCAGGTGGTGGTTTATGCCCAGAAGCGACTATACAAGCAACTGCTAAAGCCTTTGAAATGGTTAAAAATGGTGGTAAAGTTTTATTGATTACCGATGCCTCACCTCATGCAGATACAGATGCTGATGACGTATTTAAAACCATGCTTGCCAAAGGTCTTTCATACAACGTTATGTTGTCAGGCAATTGTGAAACAGGTGAACTGATAAACGAATTAGCCGATGAAGTGCTTGCTGATAGTCGTGAAACACGTCGTCGTAATACTCGTATAGATGTTGAATGTGACCCAACAAGTAACACTGAGATTGCAGACGCAAGATATGTTTACAGTTGTTTAGCAGAGCACACAGGTGGTGTATACAAATGGCATCAAACTGTGAAATCTGGTAGTGAAGCAGCAATTGTTGCATTGGAAAATGATATTTTGCAAGTGTTGCAAGCGGCTGTGGAAGCAGTGAATACGGTTGAGCCATCGATTGTCACACCTCCAAAACAGGTAACAACTGATGATAAACCAACAATCACTATTCCAGACGCTAACCCGCCAACGGTTGTAAATATAACCAATAAAACGGTATCCAATTCAATAATGCCTGCTGACTATCTCACACTTTCTATTGGTAGCGTCAACGGTCGTCTTGTGGATGAGAAAATGGGTATTGATTGTAATCATGAAGCATGTTCATTCCTTATCAAACGTGGTACAAAAGTGCATTTAACTGCGCAACCTGATACTGGAACGTTCTTGTTTATGAATGATGATACAGATAAGGCATGTTTTGAAACTACCTTTGAAATGAGTGACAATAGAAATTGCCCAGCAACATTCTA
>JAYQWJ020000658.1:0-2883 GCA_035829175.2 Candidatus Albibeggiatoa psychrophila | reverse complement strand
TTTCAATGGTTAAAGTTTTAGTTAACGTAGCATTTACTACAGCACTACCTAAATCAACCGTTGCAGAAGTGGTTAATTCATCTGAACCATCTTTGACCGCAATTTCAACGACACTTTTGAGCGTTAAACCGATAACAACAGGATCATGATCTGATGCCCGATAAGGGCTTGTTGAATCAAATAAACGACTGTCATTATACGATTCATCATAATCGAAAGCATCAGGCTCATCCGCATTAATATGCCAGATTGTGCCACCCGTTACTTGTGTGTTTAATGTGGGACTGGCAAAAGCATAATCTAATGTACCTTTTTGACCATCATATACATAAGAATAATTATTTGCACCAATGAGATTTGTGTAATCATTCTCCATTTCAATAATAGGGTCTTCTTTCGCATAGGCATTGAAATCACCAACAACTAAAAAGTCATCATCATTGCTGCTTGTTGGATCAGTAGCTAACCACGCCTTTAAGGCTTGTACACCTAATAATCGTGTTTGGTTAGAATAATCTTGCCCATCATTTACATCATCATCACCCAAATAATTACCAGCACTGCCTTTCGCCTTCATGTGAGTGACAACAAGGGTAAATGTTTCATCTGTGGCTTTGTGTGTAAACGTCATCGCAAGTGGGGAACGGTTTGATCCAGAACCATTAAATATAGGCTCACTCATGCCCAGAGTAGGTAAATCAGAATCATCTAAAACTTGTATTGAAGTGCTGGCAGCTTGCTGAAACACAGCGGATTTAAACAAAATGCCAACCGCAATATCATCATCTCCAACATTGGTGCTAGGGTCTACATAATCATAAGTACCTGCACCAACACGGGAATTTAACTCGCTGACTAAATATGCAATCGCACTATTGCTGCCACTTGTGTAGTTATTCTCCAATTCCTGCAAACCAACAATATCGGCATCTAATTTAATTAATACTCTAAGTAATTTATCCGTTTGGCGAATAAGCTCAGATGAGGTATCAGCACCACGTTCATTTAGCGTTGTAAAATAATTGTGTACATTGATGGATGCCGCTTTGAGTGTGCCACCGACATTTTCTGGACTAGAAGGACGTGTATTGATATGAGTAAAAGAAGGGTTTTCAGTAGGATGTAAGCGATAAGTCTGTTTGCCATAATTACCAGAGCCTCGGCTGTAATGGATAACTCCCTTTAAATTGGCGACCGTATCACCCATACGAAACACGTCAAGAGTGTCTAATGTGCCATCTGGATAGATCGGGATAGCATTTTGCGTAAAACGTCCATCATCTACTAGGATACTGCGCTTCGTAATGGCTGACAAATGATTGTAATAGCCATCATCATTTGGCAAATTGGTTTGAGTGAACTGGGTTAAGCGTCCACCTTCCGAGGCCACGAATTCACCAAAACGGTCTAAATCGGATAATTCACTCACCGTCAAGGTATCAGCAAATTGGACTAACATGCCTTCATATTGTTCTAAATTGCCAATTAATTCGCTATCATCATTAAATACCGTTGAGCTAAGTGGTAAGTCGATATTTGTAACAATGGGCAATGTATTGCCTTTATTTATGACAACAATTGTTGGGTCAATGAGTTCTGTAATGCCAAAATATTCTCTGACTTCAGCCGTTACACGTACTTTATCCCCTATATCCATATCACCAATAGGAAAACTTCCATCATAAATAAAAATCCCTTCTGAAGTATTGGTATCTCCATCAATATCACTGTCTTCTTCTTGGACAAAAAACCCACCTAAATTTCGCACTTCATCAACATCACTATATTGAAAATCACCAACAACAATCCCTTCAATGGTGACTGTTGAGTCTTCAAGTGTGCTTGCAGTGCCTGAACCCTGAATTTCATAAATACAATGTGTAATCGGAGAAATTTTATTACAGCCTGCTTGAACAGAAAAACTACCTGAGAACGTTTGATTTGAAGCATTATCACCACTCCAATTTACACTATTATTTATTGCTATCAATAACTCTGTTTTCGTACCCGTTGTGATACCTGTATATTTAACGTTATCTATCTCCTCTAGCGCGACAGCATTGATACCATCACTTAATCCTTGCGGCAATGCAGAAGTATTACTATCAGTTGCACCGCTTTGCCATACTGCTGCTCCTTTTACATTCAGGGCTGCAATCATAGTATCGGTGTCCTGATAAGCAATGATTTGGTCTCCACTGGCAGAAAGGGCAATTGTTCCACTAATAGAACCGAGTGATGCTTCTGTATTTGTAATACTAACTACTGTGCCTTTAGTAATACCAGCACTGGGAACAGTCCAAGTAATAGTCCTTTCATTTGTATACCAAGTATTATTACTTTTCCAACCATTATCAGTAAATTTAAGCTCTTCATTTGCTGCAATATCAACTAATGCAACAAAGCTAAAATGATCTGGATTATCAGCGTTATATGCTATAAATGCGATGTCACCTGCACTTAAGGCAGCATAAGCATGAGAACCTGAAAAAAATATAATACAGATGCCTAACATCAGTACCCGTTTAATAAGATAACTCATTGCGCCTACCTCAGCTTAATTAAACAAATTAAAATAACCATATAATTTTTATAATTCTAGTTGGATATACATGAAATTCCAATATTTATTTCCATGTATAAGGTTAAAACCTTCAATTTTAGGCAAACAGATTTATCTCCCTAAACTAAAGAATTGCTTATAATATGAGATATGGAATACAGATACGACAGCCATACAGTAAATATATAACATCGAATATCACTTCGTTTCGGTAACAAAATATAGATACCAAGTGTTGACAGGGAAAATAAAGTTAAGGATTTGGTACCCCAGTCATCAAAAGTGTAATTCGTATCAGGTGTAGCAGTAAGGCTCACGGT
>JAYQWJ020000657.1:0-4113 GCA_035829175.2 Candidatus Albibeggiatoa psychrophila | reverse complement strand
AGTATTATTTGTGATTAGAAAAGCCTCTGCTGACTTGGTTGGTGGGGGCTTTTTTATTTGGTGAAAAGTATAGAAGTAATATAATATGTTGAAATCTGTTTTTTCTAAATTTAAAATTGAAATACTTCCAATGAAATTAAAATTACTCAATCATTCTTCAACAAATGAACCTTATAGAGAAACACCATCATTAGTTGGATTGGATACAAGTAATCCTACAGAGACAGCTAAATGGGCTAAAGAAATCATAAAAGCAGATTTCTGGCAATCAAACAATATAGAATTAAAGAACCTAAAAGCACTTGTGGATAATATACCTATAGATATATTTGAGAATGAGGTTTGTTTTGTTTCATGGGATTTTAATGACACTACAGTAGATATTGAGTTATCTCTTGTATTATCACAACTTGCTAATAGCTTATACTTGATTGAAGAAGAAAAACTTAATCAATCATCACTTATTTTGGAGTGATAATATGCTCAAACTAAAAGAAGCTGGCTGCTATCGCTTTGGTATTCAATGCGGAGAAGAATATATATGGTTAGGTATATTAGAAATTAACAGTATTGAAGGGGATAATTCTAAGCTAGGGCAATGGTATTTTAAACTTCAAATAAATAATGAAGAAAATAATCTAGATATAGCCCAACAAAATAAATTTACTCATATCATGTTGGATATATCTTGCCGTTTAGGATTGCAGCCTATTATCTTTAAAAAAGAGTTTCAAGAAATTTTAACATCAAATAAGCCCATTTGCTTGGTAGCAGACACAAATTCATTACTTCATGGACATTTTGAGCAAGCTATTCGTTTAAGAAGTAATAATCCCACACATATTTCTATACCTGATCAAGTTTACATGGAAGTGCAATTGCAACGAGAACGAAATATTTCTAAAGAAAGCAGTCCATCTAATGATGAAACTGTAGAAGATCAAAATAATGAACTTACTTGTATTCAAAAAAGGCGGTCAAGAAAATTTCAATTCTCTGTTTATCGAGCAATTAAACGTATTGAAAATATGGGTGTTATAGTACATTACACCCGTCCACCAGAAGCGATGGTACGTTATTTTGGTTCGGATACTGATGATAGGGAAATTGGCGCAAGTTATTATCGAGATAGACTTATTTTAGAAGCACTTCGTAATCAAAGAGTGCAGCTACCTAATGTACCAGTATGGTTAGTGACAGGTGATGCTAACTTTGCAATTCAAGCAGAATTAGAAGGCTTTAATATCGGGTTTGCCAAACAGCCTCAATTGAAAAATGACATTCTATTTTTAACTTCGCCTTACATAGAACCTGTTTCTTTTATACCTTACCATTTACCAGTTGAGCCGTTTTTAGAAGAATGTTTATGGGACTGGGGACGTATTCTTTTACAAAAGAAAGATGACCCTAATATATTAATATGGGATATTCAAAACCAACAACAATGTAAAGATATTTTATTAGGAACAGCACAACTTAATGATTTTTTTAGCTCTACTTCTAATAAAAATGGAGAGAAATTTGAAATAGCAAAAGAAACTGGTTGTTCTCTATCATCAGAAAATACCATATCTGTCATTAAACGTGCGCCTGCTATGTCAAGTATTATAAAAGAGTTAGTGGCAGAAGAAAACTCAAAGAAAAGTCCTCAAATTATTAGTTATCTTCAAGCTTTTAACTGGTTTGATAGAGATAAAAAATCTTTAACAACGAATGGTAAAAAGTTTATACAAGACTGGAAACAATTAGAGTCTGATGATATTGAAACATGGTACTCATTATTACAGAACATGGCACAAATAGCTTCTACATTTGACAAGCAACAACAATTACAAAATGTATTACAACAGCATAGAAAACCGATACCAGATAAAAAATTAGCAGAGTTTATTCAATCATTTTCAGCTAGGGATGCACAAAGTCAATCTACATTAGCGAGTGCTTTAGGTTTGGCTGTTAGAATGGATGGATTTACTTGGTATGTCGAACCCAAAAAAATTGAAGAAGCAGCTCGAATTATTTACGATACTATCAAGCAGCTTTTACAAAGAAATAAAGCAAGCAGCGCAGTTAGAGTGGACACTGTTTTTACAACATTACTTGATACTACACCTTTATCATTCCCTAATTTTAGAATAGGACTTTATAGATTATATCGAGCTGAAAAAATTAAATTTACAGGTACTGTACCAGATTCGGTAGGTAAGTCTGTTAAAATACTGACAATAGCTCCTGTTGAATCTGTGAGTCATAGTGTTGATTTAGGGGCGGGTGATTTTTTAATTCCAAACGAATCCAGCCAAGCTATTCTTCTTATAGAAGGTTAATATAATGGGCTTTTTAGATTTAGAACAAACACAAGAAACGAATAAATATCAGAAGTTAGGCTACTTAGATAATCCATTTCCGATTCGGGGCAAAGTTGCGCCCGAAATTTATGTTGAACGTCCTGAATTAAGAGAATTACAACAAAAATTAAATCACTTTTTAACTGGTCAAGAAAATGGTGATTTTTGGGTGCTTGAAGCTTCAAAAGGAATTGGAAAAAGTAATTTCCTTAGACATTTAGAATGGGAAATAGAACAAGCTGAACAAGCAAATAAATTACCTTCAAAAGTTGTTTATAAATATATTGATGGTAGTTTTATTTCTCCTAGAGATTTAGTTGAAAGACTTGTGTATGCAATTGGTGAAGAAAACTTTAACCAATTATTAGAACAAATTTCAAAACAAAAAATAATATTACCAAAAGAATTGCAAGGAACAGATTTATGGCGTTTTTTTGAATCTTCGCCATTACGCCAATTTTCTGTTAACGATGTAGAAAACCCTCATACACAATTTTTAATGAAATGGTTAATGGGTGGCTCAACAATTAGTAAAGATAGAGAAAAATATAATATTTGGTCAAAAGATAGAATGCCACCAGCAGTGGCTTTTCCATATTTAAAAGCATTGATTGCTTGTATGAAACAGGCAAATATTGTAGATAAAGTCTTATTACTTATTGATGAATTTGAGGATATTCAACATCTTGAAAGAAGAAAAAAAACAGAATTTATTCAAACATTGAAAAGCATGTTAAATTGCTTTAATTGGGATATGCTGTTTATCATTATCGCTGGGCAAGAGAGCGTATTTACAACGATTGCTAGTCAATACACATCTTTAGCAGATAGATGGCATAGAGAAAGTCTCAAACCCATTGAGTCAAGTATACAAGCCGTACAACTTGCTCGTGCTTATATGGTTTATGCCCGTAATCTATATGATAAGGATAACAATAAATCGATTAGATTATTTAAACCTACCAATGAAGATATAAAAGTTATTTACGCAGATTTATCAAAAGAAGCAACTCAACGTGATTTATTAGATAAACTACATGATTGGATAGAGGGAAAAGTATAGTTACAGCTGCTCAAGCAAAAACAGTATACTTACCAAGGACTAAAGTCATGAACTGGCAAGCACTATCCGCCACATCCCACTATAAAACAGCATTAGCTATTCAACAGCAATTGGCACAAGGTCATATTGAAGAAGCTCATCACGGCATTACGGAGTTAGTAGAAATTTTGGCTCGTTCAGAAAGGCGTGTTTTAAAAAGCCAACTAATCAGACTAATGAAACATATTATCAAATGGCAATCTCAACCTGAAAGACGCACTCGCAGTTGGGTTGCAACCATTCATAACCCCAAAATGGAAATTCAAGATATTCAAGAAGAAACACCAAGTTTAACAGACCATGTGATTGAGCAAATGTGGGATAAATGTGTGCAGTCTGCCATTATTGAGGCTGAGGCAGAAATGGGACAATCTACTCAGATTAAAACACTGTCTTGGCAAGATGTATTTGAAATAAAATACTCAATAGAAGGATGAAAACTATATCATGTTATGTTTGCCTCAAAAAATCCTTGCTGACAGGGTAATCACATTTGAAATATCGCATTATTCTTGATTTATCATAGAAATCAATTAATTAAGAATATAAGCTTTTATGGTCAAGCAAAAAACCTTCCTTATTATTTTGTAATTGATTGTTTTTTAAATAATTAATTTTCAATGCAATCGCCCTATCCACCTAAAAACCATCTCTTCCAAACCG
>JAYQWJ020000656.1:0-4191 GCA_035829175.2 Candidatus Albibeggiatoa psychrophila | reverse complement strand
AAAAAAATGAAAATGTAAGAAAGTCTTTGCTTTTAATGTTTTCTGGTTTATTAACAAAAGTAAATTTAACTTACCACACATCATCTAGCAGACCTGCTGTTGGTCAAGGAGATGCCAGCGTCTTTAGGTATTATCGTTATCGCATTGCACCTAAGCCTATAGAAATAGAAATTTTTAAATACTTTGAACTTCGCTTAAAAAAAATCCTTGCAGCAAAACGCGAAATCCAATCTAAAATTAATGATAAAACGATTGACCGTTTGCAAATTGTGCAAGATACAGCGACAAATTTAAGTTTTCTCAAAAATGAGTCTGTAGATTACATTTACACCGACCCACCGTATGGCAAAAAAATTCCTTATTTAGATTTATCCATCATGTGGAATGGGTGGCTAGATTTGCCTGTGACTGAGCAAGATTATGAATTAGAAGCGATTGAAGGCGGTGAACATGAAAAAACTAAAACCGAATATACCAACTTAATTGCCAAATCTATTGAAGAAATGTACCGCGTACTGAAATTTGAACGTTGGATGAGTTTCGTTTTCGCGCATAAAGACCCTGAATTTTGGCATCTCATTATTGACACCGCAGAACGCTGTGGCTTTGAATATGCAGGCGCGGTTAAGCAATCCAATGGACAAACCAGTTTCAAAAAACGGCAAAATCCATTTACGGTGCTGTCTGGACAATTAATTATTAATTTCAAGAAAATACGTCAACCTAAAGCGATTTTGAAGGCTAATTTGGGCATGAATATTGGTGATATTATCATGCAAACCATCGAAGGCGTAATTGCAAAAAATAATGGCGCAACGTTGGAACAAATTAACGATGAATTGATTATTAAGGGCTTAGAACTAGGATTTCTGGATTTACTGAAAAAAGAATATGCTGACTTAACGCCATTATTAATGCAAATGTTTGATTATGATACTGAATTGGAAATATTTAAAATTCGCAAAAATACCAAATTCCAAACCCATGTAGATGTAAAATTACGCATTCGCTACTACTTAATTTCTTTTTTACGCCGTGCGGAATTAGATAAAAATTCCCCGACTTTTGATGAAATTGTGTTGCACATTATGCCATTACTGAAAAATGGCACAACACCTGAAAATCAAACAATAAGCAATGTATTAGAAGATATTGCTACACGAACCAGTAACGACCAATGGCGACTAAAAGCAAAAAAAGATGTACAAATACAAGACCCACTTTTTTAAGAAATAATTAAGAACCAGATATACTTCAGCGGTAAATCGAAAAATTAACTAAAAATCTTGATTTCACTGTCAGTTTAAGTCATGCCGCCAGCAGTGATGTTAGCGTTAATTATTCCACTGCGAATAACAGTGCGGGCAGCAGCGATTACAGCAGTCAATCCAATAGCATTACTTTTTCCGCAGCCACAAACAATGACCAAACCATTAGTATTAGTGTCACAGGAGATGAAATTGATGAAGGCACAAGCGAAAGTTTCTATCTGAATTTGGACAGCGTGAGTGTCAATGCACAAATCATTGATAATCAAGCTACTGGCACAATTACCGATGACGATAGCGCGGGCATGACCATCACTGAAACCAGCGGCACATCCGTGAATGAATCGGGAACAAGTGATACGTTTAGCGTGGTGTTACAAACCCAACCTGAATCCAATGTAGAACTCAGTCTCAGCAGTGGTGATACGACTGAATCTACGCTGTTACCCGCAAGCTTAAGCTTTTCAAACAGCGATTGGCATATTGCACAAACTGTGACTGTAACAGGTGTTGACGATAATGGGGCTGATGGTAATCAAACCACAAATATCACAATAAGCGTAGTCGATGCCAATAGCGATGATCGATATGACGCTTTATCAGACCAAACCGTGACCGTGACAACGGTAGATAATGACACCCCAGCAATCACCGTCACGCCGAATAGTTTGAGTTTGAGCGAACCCAATAGCTCAGATACATTTGCTATTACTTTAAATACCTTGCCTACTGATTCGGTTGATATTCCACTCACAATAACTGGCGCATGTTCGATTGATGTCAGCAGCCCGATTACAATTAATAATGCTGATTGGACAACAGGACAAACCATCACCGTGACCGCGATTGATGATGCAATTGATAATATCAGTGATCCCAGTTGCAGTATTGTCACAGGCGATCCCAGTAGCATTGATAAGAATTACAATAATTTCACTGCCAGCGATGTCCAAGATGTCAGCGTCAGTATTACCGATAACGATACCGCAAGCGTCACAGTCAATCCAACCTCAGGTTTAAGCATTGGTGAGCCTTCTGAAACGACTACGTTTAACATTAGTTTAGCCACTGAACCTGAATCAGATGTCAGCATTAATTTAACAACTTCAGATGAATGTAGCGCAGTTGCCGCCGATGATTTGACCGCCGCGAATTACATCACAGGCGTGACCATCACCGTGACGGCAACTGATGATAATATTGCTGATGGCGAACAAATTTGTACTGTAGAAACGACATTAACAGGCGATACGATTTACGCCGCGATAACACCTGATGATGTGACAATCAGCGTACAAGATGATGATACCGCAGGCATTAGCGTTGATTCCAGTATTGACATAACCGAATCCGCGACAGAAAGTGTCAATATTCAATTAGATACCGAACCCACTACAGGCAATGTCGTTATCAATGCAACCGTGAGCGATAGCAGTCAATGTAGTTTAAATCCTAGCAGCATAACCCTGAGTGACTCCAGCACCCAAACGATTAATATTACCGCAATCAATGATTCAGATATTGAAGGCAATCATAGTTGTCAGGTGAGTTATGCGATTAGCAGCAGTGGTGCAACTGAATATCCCAGCAGCATGACCATTAGCAATACCACGGTCAATATTACGGATAATGATGCAGGTGTGATTATCGAACCCAGTGATTTAAGCATCGGCGAAGATGGCACAACTGATAGTTATACGATTCGTTTAAGCACTCAACCCGCGACGGCGATTATTGTAAACATTACGCCCGATTCACAATTAACCACGGATCAAACCAGCATGTCTTTTGCAGCGGATGCAACTGCATTGAATTCACAAACCATTACCGTCACCGCCATCGATGACAATCAAGATGAATCTTCACAGCACACAGGCACAATCGTGCATAGCATTGAAGTTGGAAATGGCGATGAAGCTGATTATGCACAAGGACTTAGCATTGATAACATCACCGCCAACATTGCAGATAATGATAACTCTGAAAGTGGCAACATTGATATTCCAGCAGATTATTATCAACTTTCCGTGGCAGGCACTCACGCTCATATTCGCAGTATTCCCAGCGGCATTGATTGTGAATATGGATTAGGTTCATGTGTGAAAATGTTTGACCGTGGCACAACAATTAAACTGGAATTGGTTGCGATTCAAACCGCACAAGGCTTGACCGAAAACGATTATCAAGTGGTTTGGGATGGCAGTTTTGGTTGTGAAAAACAGCAAGTCATTTTGAATAAAAACCGCAGTTGCATTGCTCAAGTTTACGGCAAGCAAGATGTTGCAAATACGGGCAATACAGACAATTTTGAATTCCTCAATTTTAGTGGACATGGCTTATTACGTGGCGATGCAGAAGATGTGATTTTAGGCTTTATTCTCGAAGGCGCAGGCACAACCGATGTGATCCTACACGCAGAAGCAATTGATGATGGTGTATTGCCACAATTCAAGTTAAGCGAAACCTTATATGATGCAGAGATCGGTTTGTATGGCACATTGATTGAACAGCAACAAAATACTGAGAGTTTCACTTTTGATACAACTTTGACGGCGGGGGCTTATACAATTCAAATGTCATCAAACGGTATCAAAGGTCGCGGCATGGCAGGCATTACGCTTAAGGATAATCAGTTAAATTTAACCAATCTCAGTGTGCGCGGTTATTTAAAAAACCTATTGGTACTCAATTTTATTGTCAGCGGAGAAGGGACTCAGAAACTCGAAGTGAGCACTCGGATACTTGAAGGTCAGGTGAGCAGTCAATTATATTTGCTTAATCTCGCAGACTTACAAACTGAAACTGTAGCCATTGCAGAAGGGGACATTATCGAAGTGAGCGCAGGGGCATATGCAATTATTTTGACAATCACGCAAGGCGAGGGAATTGGTATGATTGAGGCTAATTTATTACGGTAACTTGG
>JAYQWJ020000655.1:0-2875 GCA_035829175.2 Candidatus Albibeggiatoa psychrophila | reverse complement strand
TTGTACGGCTGATGTGGAATAGTTGTTTTAATCAACGTCGCCACAGTTTGTGCCACAACTCAACTTGTGTAAGTTATCCAAGCGACAATTCAGATTATGTGGTAAAACAATGTGAATTATCAATAAACACAAAGATAGCCTAACAAAAAAAGGAGCGGGTACAGGGTCGACTGTCGTCGACGCGCTATCCCTCCCCGACCTGAAGGACGGGGTTTCTCGCACAAAATCTTTGATGAAAACGATTGCTCAACGTATTGCTGAGGAATTAGCGGTCAATGAACGCCAAGTATTAGCGGCCGTCTCCCTATTAGATGAAGGCTCAACTGTGCCATTTATTGCTCGCTACCGTAAAGAAGTTACAAGCGGTTTAGACGACATCCAATTGCGTGCACTTGAAGAACGATTGCGCTATTTACGCGAATTAGACGAACGTCGAACCAGCATTCTCAGCAGCATTGAAGAACAGGGCAAATTAACCGACGAACTAGCCCAAGCGATTCAAGAAGCTGACACTAAAACCCGTCTTGAAGATTTATACCTACCTTACAAACAAAAACGTCGTACCAAAGCCCAAATTGCTAAAGAAGCAGGTTTAGAACCTCTAGCCCTGAACTTATTAGAAAATCCAAATACTGCACCTGAACAAATTGCCCTAGAATTTATCGACAAAGACAAAGGCGTTGAAGACATCAAGCAAGCACTCGATGGCGCAAAACAAATCCTGATGGAAAAATATGCCGAAGATGCTGAACTCATCGGAGAACTGCGCGAATACATGTGGGAACGCGCCGATGTTCATGCCCAAGTCGTGGCGGGTAAAGAAGAAGAAGGTGCGAAATTTTCCGACTACTTTGACCATAATGAACCGCTACAAGACATGCCTTCACACCGTGCATTGGCATTATTTCGTGGACGTAATGAAGGGATTTTGCAGATTAATTTACCTGTGGGCGATGAATCCGATACCAAGGCAAGCCATCCTTGTGAACATATTATTGCAAAACAATTTAATATTGAAAATCAAGAACGTGCTGCGGATCAATGGCTACAAGAAACCGTGCGTTGGGGATGGCGGCATAAAATCCGTTTAAGTTTAGACGTGGAATTATTCATGCGTTTACGTGAACGCGCCGAAACCGAAGCGATTAATGTTTTCTCGAATAATTTAAAAGATTTATTGTTAGCAGCTCCCGCAGGTCAACGTTCGACAATGGGTTTAGACCCCGGATTGCGCACAGGTGTTAAAGCCACAATTGTGGACAATACAGGCAAATTAATTGCGCATACCACCATTTTCCCTCATGCACCACGTAATCAATGGTCAGAATCAATTGAAATTTTAGCCGAACTTTCCAAACAACATAAGGTGGATTTAGTCAGCATCGGCAACGGCACAGCTTCGCGTGAAACCGATAAATTAGTCACGGATGTCATCAAAGCCTATCCTGAATTGAAATTACACAAAATTGTAGTGTCAGAAGCGGGTGCATCTGTCTATTCCGCCTCTGAATTGGCATCTAATGAATTCCCAGATTTAGACGTATCCTATCGTGGCGCAGTCTCAATCGCACGGCGTTTACAAGACCCGTTGGCTGAATTAGTCAAAATTGATCCAAAATCGATTGGGGTTGGACAATATCAACATGATGTGAATCAAACTCAGCTCGCACGCACTTTGGATACGGTAGTGGAGGATTGCGTAAACGCGGTGGGTGTCGATGTGAATACTGCATCAGTGCCGTTATTAAGTCGGGTTTCAGGTTTAAATGCAGGTTTAGCGAAAAATATTGTGATGTATCGAGATGAATTTGGTGCATTTGATAGCCGAGATACTTTGAAAAAAGTCCCGCGTTTAGGTGAAAAAACCTTTGAACAAGCCGCTGGTTTCTTACGCATTATGCAAGGCAAAAATCCACTAGACGCATCAGCCGTGCATCCAGAAGCTTATCCCGTGGTTGAACGGATTGTGGCGGATAAGCAGCAAAGTATTGATAAAATCATTGGTAATTCACAATTTTTACGCGACTTGCGCCCAGAAGAGTTTGTTGATGAACACTTTGGTTTGCCAACGGTGCAAGATATTTTAGCGGAATTGGATAAACCGGGGCGTGACCCAAGACCTGAGTTTAAAACCGCTGTATTTAGAGAAGGCATTGAAGAACTCGATGATTTACAGCCTGATATGGTTTTAGAAGGGGTTGTGACCAATGTAACTAATTTTGGTGCGTTTGTTGATATTGGCGTGCATCAAGATGGTTTAGTGCATATTTCAGCTTTAGCCGATAAATTCATCAAAGACCCGCATGATGTGGTGAACGCGGGTGATGTGGTGAAAGTCAAAGTGTTGGAAGTGGATATAAAACGTCGTCGCGTAGCCTTAACCATGCGTTTAGCCGATAAAAGTAAAGAGCATGTTTCACCCAGCATGAAGCAAGAATCCACATCTAATTCATCGCCAAAGCCTAAAGGGCAAAAAGCGTCGAATAAACCTAATCAATCACGCAATAAGCAGCAAAAGCCATCATCATCACGTCAGCCTAATAAACGTAATGAGCCACAGCAACCGACTGCAATGGGCAATGCCTTAGCAGATGCGTTGGCAAATATGCGTAAGTAAAAGCAGTTAAGATTGATGGTCTGGATTAAAAAGACTGTCAATCTATAATTGGGTAGTATTGTAAAATATAGGAGTGCGAAACTTGTTTTGCCAATAGTCATTTAAACGAGCTTGGCACTCTATTTACAGAATTGTCATTTATTTTAACCGTATTGAACATGCCAAAATTAACCTTAACTAGTTTAAAAAAACAACTGGCTGAAGCTGAAAGAGATAAATAGCAACTTATCTAAGAAATTGCCACATGGAGCTAAACCA
>JAYQWJ020000654.1:0-2039 GCA_035829175.2 Candidatus Albibeggiatoa psychrophila | reverse complement strand
TTGTTTTTGCAGTCCGTAATTTCCTTAGCAATCAATACAAATTTGCTTCAAGCCTATCAATTTGCGGTAAAATACGGGTTTCAGCTCATAATGTCACAAACTTGCCGTGCTACATTCAATTCGTATCCAAAACTTTGCTATTGTAGAAACTTCACAACTCCAACTTGATAAAGGTCTCACCATTATTACGGGGGAAACTGGCGCGGGTAAATCAATTCTGATTGATGCGCTGGGATTGGTGTTAGGAGGTCGTGCAGACAGTGGTAGTGTTAGACAAGATTGTCATAATGCGCAAATTGAAGCCACATTTTACAATACTGATATCACCCGCGCTTGGTTGCAAAATCAAAATTTAGATTCAGCATCTGAGACGGTGACGATTAGTCGAGTTATTAGTAAAAATGGTCGATCTAAAGCCTTGATTAATAAAACATCGATTTCAGTACAAGCTTTGAAAAATTTCGGGGATTTACTGGTTGATATTCACGGACAACATGCGCATCAATCATTATTAAAGTCAGAAATTCAACGCCGTACTTTAGATGATTTAGCAACCGATTTGACCGTATTACAAGCCGTGCAACAAGCCTATTTCAACTGGAAACAATGTCAGACTGAGTTATCAAAATTGGGTGGCAATAGTCAAGATAGAGAAGCCCGTTTAGAATTATTACGCTATCAAGTGCAAGAGTTAGAGACTTTGGAATTAACCTCAAATAGCATTCAAAAAATTGAAGAAGAACATCAGCGTTTAGCCCATGCGCAAAAGTTACTAGAAAATAGCCAAATTGTATTAAATTTATTAGACGGTGAAACGGATAGCACCATTTTGTCAGGCTTTAACCAAGCGGTGAATTTACTGGTTGAAGCGCAACAATATGATAATCGTTTAGACAATGTGAATAATTTGCTTAATGAGGCATTAATTCAAGCTCAAGAAGCGGGCAGTGAATTGCGGCATTATATCGATCATTTAGAATTAGACCCCGAGCGTTTACAATTGGTCGAACAATTTTTGATCAAACTGCAAGATATGGCGCGTAAACATAAAGTGCATTATCAAGATTTATCTAAGCATTTTGACAAACTTAATGCACAATTGCATGAATTAGAAAATTATGAACAACGCGCAGCAGAATTGGAATTAGAAGTACAACAAGCCTTTGTATTATATCAACAAGCAGCGCAAATATTACATCAACAACGTGAACAAACCGCACAAGATTTAGCCGCTAAAATCACCGAAAATATGCAGCAATTAGGCATGTCAGGCGGTCAATTGGTCATTTCAGTTAATGCCAATCTACAAGCCACACCTAGTTTATATGGTATGGATAATATTGAATTTCTGGTTTCAACCAATCCGGGACACGCGCCCAAGCCATTGCATAAAGTGGTATCAGGTGGCGAACTGTCTCGTATTAGTTTGGCAATTCAAATGATTACGGCGCAACATAGTGGTGTACCTACCTTGATATTTGATGAGGTGGACGTAGGTATTAGTGGAGGCGTGGCTGAAATTGTGGGGAACACGTTACGTGATTTAGGTCAGCAGCGGCAGATTTTATGTATTACCCATTTGCCACAAGTCGCCAGCCAAGGACATCAACATTTACAAGTTAAAAAAACCATCAACAGCCACAGTACACATACTCAATTGCATTGGTTAAATCGGCAGCAGCGGATTGAAGAATTAGCTCGAATGCTGGGCGGGATAGAGATAACCCAACAAACCTTAGCTCATGCTGAAGAAATGTTATTGCGTGCAACAGGAGCAGTCGTATGAAGCAGGTCGAAACCCAACAGAAAAATTTAGAGAACATTCGCCATCTTTTATTTGGTCAATACGTCAATCAATACGATTCACATTTAGGTCAATTGGATTCGCAATATGTTGATTTAAATGCTGCTTTACAACAAGAAATTAACAAAGTTGAAAAACAGTTTAACGCTGAAATTCAAGCCATCAAACAGCAATTGACTCAGGATGTGACACAGCTTAAACAGCAAATAACTCAAGATGTGACACAGCTTAAACA
>JAYQWJ020000653.1:0-3319 GCA_035829175.2 Candidatus Albibeggiatoa psychrophila | reverse complement strand
TAATTTAATCAAAATAAAGACTAACATGATCCAAGACACCCATATTTCACTTGCACACGGCAATGGCGGTCGTTTGATGCGAGAGCTGATTGAAGAATTATTTGCTAAACATTTACAGCATCCACAATTAGACATTCAAACCGATGCCGCAGTGCTCAACTGGACGGCTGACAATGTTGTCATAACCACTGATGGTTTTACCGTGCAACCCTTGGAATTCCCTAATAGCAATATCGGTGCATTGGCGGTGCATGGCACTTGTAATGATTTGGCGGTATCAGGTGCAACCCCACGTTATTTAACCTTAAATGTCTTTATTGAAGAAGGCTTTGAAGTTGCCCAATTAGAACGAATTATTAAAAGTCTGGCGCAAGCGGCTCAAGAAATTAATGTTGCGGTGGTGGCAGGCGATACTAAAGTGGTGCAACGTGGTCAAGGTGGCGGCGTGTATTTGGCTACAACAGGAATTGGGGTGCGGGAAACGCAACAAACGCTTGGTTTAAAACAGATTCAACAAGGTGATGCTATTTTGGTAAGTGGCGCGGTGGGAAATCATGGTATTGCGGTGATGTTGGCGCGTGAGCAATTTGGTTTGCGGGGTGATTTGGCTTCGGATGCCGCCCATGTTTTGCCATTGACTCAAGGCTTATTAGCGTTATCGGGTTTACGGTTTATGCGAGATCCAACGCGCGGTGGTTTGGCAACTGTTGCCCATGAAATCGCCCAAGCGACAGGATATTGCATCCGTTTACAACAAACTCAAATTCCGATAGAAGACCCCGTGCAATCTGTCTGCGATATATTGGGTTACGACCCATTGTATTTAGCTTGTGAAGGACGAGTGGTTGCCGTTATTGCGCAAGAAGATGCCCAGCAAGCTTTACAAATTTGGCGTGATTTAGGTCAGCATAATGCACAAATCATTGGACAAGTTCAAACGGGTAAACCACGCGTCATTTTAGAAACCGAATTAGGTGGCGAACGCTTGCTTGATGAATTAGAAGATGATCCATTGCCACGCATCTGCTAATGATTTTCATCTAAATAGTAAATTGTCTTACAAGGCATTCTGATAAACTTAGCTAACTTTGAACATTGAACCCAAAACATACCATGTTATATTCTATTGCTCGCCCACTTTTATTTACTCAAGACCCCGAAAAAGCACATTATTTAACTCTTGCCGCGTTGAATTCGTCATTTGGTTCAGGTTTAACCCGTTTCATGCTTGGGAAAATACCAGCCAAACCTTGCACTGTAATGGGAATTGAATTTCCAAATCCTGTAGGACTTGCAGCGGGTTTGGATAAAAATGGCGAATATATTGAAGGACTTGCAAATTTAGGTTTTGGCTTTATCGAAGTTGGCACAGTCACGCCACGTCCGCAGCAAGGCAATCCTAAACCGCGTTTATTCCGCATTCCAAAAGCACAAGGCATTATCAATCGAATGGGCTTTAATAATCATGGAGTTGATAGATTAATCGGTAATGTGCAACAGGCAAATTACAAAGGAATTTTAGGGATTAATTTAGGGAAAAATGCCTCTACACCTATAGAAAATGCGCTTGATGATTATATTATGGGATTGCTTAAAGCCTATCCTTTTGCGGATTATTTAGTGGTTAATATTTCCTCGCCAAATACTAAAGATTTACGCCAGTTACAACATGGTGATGAGCTGGATAATTTGTTACGGGGTTTGAAACAAGCTCATGAGCAAGCCAGTCAACAATATAATAAATACGTGCCGTTAGCGGTGAAAATCGCGCCAGATATGGATAATGAGGAATTAAAGCAAGTTGCGGATAAATTGTTACAACATAAAATCGATGCGGTGATTGCAACCAATACCACGATTGCACGGGATAAAGTCAATCAATATCCTCATGGTGAAGAAGTCGGTGGCTTAAGTGGTGCGCCGTTGACGGAACGAGCAACTCAAGTGGTTTGGCAATTAAAACAGATTTTGCAAGATGATATGCCAATTATTGCTGCGGGTGGAATTATGACTCCTGCTGATGCAAAACAAAAATTACAAGTGGGTGCGAGTTTGGTGCAAGTGTATTCTGGCTTAATTTATTATGGACCAAGATTAGTGCGGGATATTGTGCAGGAACTGTAAATGTACAGTTTGCAATATTTCTGTTGTTTTGGCTATTTTAAAACAGAATCTGACAATTTATAGCAAAATGGCGAATGTCATACTCATGTCATACGGTTCTTATACCTTACCGCTAGTTGTAGGGATTGACAAACCTACACGCCTTAAACCAACAGGAGATTATGCCATAATGAAAAAACTATTTGCTACAGCAAGTTTTATCGCTGCAACAATGTTCACTGCACCTTGTATGGCTACTGGTGTAGATGCAAATTTACCAGACTACACTAAAGTAAGTGGTATTTCTGGTAACTTATCAAGTGCAGGTTCTGATACTTTAGCTAACTTGATGACAATGTGGGCTGAAGAATTTAAAAAACAATATCCTAGCGTCAATATCCAAATTCAAGCTGCGGGTTCTTCAACTGCGCCACCTGCATTAACTGAAGGTACAAGTAACTTTGGTCCTATGAGTCGCAAAATGAAAGACAAAGAAATGCAATCGTTTGAAGAAAAATTCAATTACCCGCCAACAAAAATTCGGGTTGCGATTGACCAAGTGGCTGTTTATGTAAACAAAGACAATCCTATTGAAGGTTTAACCATTCCTCAAGTCGATGCACTTTTCTCTGAAACACGTAAATGTGGTAATAAATCAGACATCTCAACGTGGGGCGATGTTGGCTTAACTGGCGAGTGGGCAAACAAACCAATTCAATTATTTGGTCGTAACTCAGTATCGGGTACTTACGGCTATTTCAAAAAACATGCTTTATGTAAAGGCGATTACAAGAAAACAGTGAATGAGCAACCGGGTTCTGCTTCCGTTGTCCAATCAATTAGTTCTTCCTTAAATGGCATCGGTTATTCTGGTATTGGCTACAAAACATCTGGCGTAAAAACGGTTGCTTTAGCTAAAAAAGAAGGTATGCCTTTCATCCCAGCCACTGAAGAAATGGCTATCAATGGAAAATTCCCCTTGTCTCGTTTCTTATATATGTATGTGAACAAAAAACCAAATGAGCCATTACCTCCTTTAGAAAAAGAGTTTGTAAGATTAATTTTATCTAAATTAGGTCAAGAGGTGGTTGTAAAAGATGGCTATGTCCCTTTACCTGCAAAAGTGGTTAAGGCTGAATTAGCCAAACTTGATTAATTATTAATTTACGCATTTTCTAAGAATTTTTTTTGCCCCTTTATGGGGCTTTTTTTATGG
>JAYQWJ020000652.1:0-5418 GCA_035829175.2 Candidatus Albibeggiatoa psychrophila | reverse complement strand
GAAGGTAAAGTGATTTACCAATATAATAACGATTACAGTCTACCGCGATATTTTATTAATGAAGAACGTGCAAAAGCAGCTTTAATTGACAAAGAAGTGCGAAGAATTAAGAAAGAGACAAAATGTACATTTTCCGCTGAACAATTTGAGCAAAATGAATTTAAGTTAGAATATCAAGCGCATAAACTGGTTTATCGAGATGTCGCACGCTCAACTGATGAAAGAAGCTTAATTGCGACCTTGTTACCTGAACATGTTTTTACAGGCAATACGTTGAACCATTTTGTTAATTTTTCCTACAAAGACCAAGCAGGACAAGTTGAGCAAATTGAAGTTAAAACCAGCGAACTGTTATTTTTACAAGCGTTGTTAAACTCTTTGATTTTAAATTACTATCTTCGTAACAAAATCAGCGCACATGCCAGTTTTTACTACGTTTATGAACTGCCGATTCCCGAAGCCGCACCCGAAATAAAACAACAGATTATTGAAAAAAGCTTCACACTATTATATTGCAAAAGCCAATCGGAATTATATGAAGATTTACGTTTAGAACTGAATATTGCGGAAATTGACCCAAAACAACAAGATTTAGTCCAAATCCGCGCCGAATTAGAAATATTAATTGCTCAACATCTGTATCAACTCGATGCGGACGATTGGCAACATTTAACCTCAACATTCATTTATGGCAACGACTCTGTGACCAAACAAGAACTCGATAAAATCATCGACAATTCCCAAGCAAATTGGTGATGTAACATCCTCAATGTAAACTATTAAACCATATATCGTAGAGGCAAAACATGCCTTGTCTCTACACTTTAACCGCCGTGACAATGCACAAAACCTGAATCCCTTCACCGCGCCCAAAATCAGTTAAACCCTCGCCTGTGGTTGCCGTAATCCCTACATCATCCACAGTCAAATCCAATAATTGTGCAATACTTTGCTTTATTTCAGCAATTTTCGGGGTGATTTTCGGTTTTTGACACTCAAAACTACAAGAAACATGGCAAATTTTCCAGCCGTTTAGATATTTCAAAGCCTCTTGCACATAAATTTTACTATCAGCAATGCCTTGATTTAAGCACAAATCATCGCTAATTTTACCCAGAATATTCACCCCCGTAATCCCAGAAATCCCGTTAGCAATCGCGTGCAATACCACATCAGCATCACTATTCCCCAACAAAGCGTGTTCATTTTCAAATACAACGCCGCCTAAAATAAGCTGTTTAGCCGTTTTTTGTGCTTCAAAACGATGGCTATCTTGTCCTAATCCTGTCTTAACTTTCATGTTGAGCCTGCTGGGTTAAAAAGAGTGCGGCTAATTGTAAATCTTGCGGATGAGTAATTTTAATATTATCGGCATGACCTGCAATCAATACAGGTTTCTTTCCTGTTAACTCAATTGCTTGCGCATCATCCGTCACCATTTTTTGTTGCGTTAATACCGCCTCTAAGGCTTCAGTCAACGCTTGTAAACGAAACATTTGCGGGGTCAAAGCGTGCCACAATTGCTCACGGCTCACGGTTTCTGTAATCGCATTATCACTATTAGAACGCTTCATCGTATCACTTACAGGCAATGCCAATAAACCGCCCACGGGATGTTCCGCCAAACTGTGCATTAAATGCTGCATATCCTTCACTCGCACACAAGGTCGCGCCGCATCATGAACCAAAACCCAATCATCAGCTTGCGCATGTTGCTGTAAATGACGCAATCCGTTTAATACTGAATGAAAACGCTCCGCACCACCTTCAACCCGCATCAAAGGCGTAGCTAAATCCAATTGCAATTCATCCCAATACGGATCAGTCGCAGACAAAGCAATCACAATTCCTTTAACCTGCGTTGCGGCGAGACGTTCCAAAGTATGTTGAATAATGGGTTTGGCTTGCAATGATAAATATTGTTTGGGGCAATCACCACCCATGCGCTTACCCACACCCGCAGCAGGCACAATTGCCCAGTAATTATTCGACGATTTGATAAAACACCTCACCTTGTTTGATTAAGCCTAATTCCATCCGCGCATATTCCTCAATCACGGTGAAGCCATGCTTTAAATCTTTGACTTCAGCAATTAAAGCCCGATTACGCTGTTGTAATTGTTGATTAATCGCTTGTTGTTGTGCTAATTGTTGTTGCATGGTTTGCCAATTTTCATAACTGCCTTGACCTAACCAAATCTGGTATTGTAAATGGGCTAGTAATAAGACTAAGCCGAGTAGTAATATTTTTTGCAGCATAAGCATTGGATTAAAAACTTGCACTCTTGTTTAAAAATGCCATTATATTATCATTCCATTCTCATCTAAAAAAGCGGTATTGTGTTATGAGTGAACCAACGCAAAAGATAGGCACAGGCATGATTGTAGCAGCTTGGGTTCTTATTATTGCCATGTTGACCTTGGCTTTTGGTGGATTTTTGGACAATAAATATAATCCAAATCAAAATGCTGAAACCTATCAAAATAGTGCAGGACAACGTGAAGTGATTTTACAACGCGGTCATCATGGGCATTACGTGGCAACGGGTACAATCAATGGTCATAGCGTGACTTTTTTACTCGATACGGGCGCAACTGATGTGGCAATCCCTGAGCGAGTGGCAAATAAAATCGGTTTAAAACGGGGAATGCCGATGCAAGTGGGTACAGCAAACGGCTCAATTACCGTATATGGTACGCGCTTGGATAGTGTGAGTTTAGGCTTGATTGAAATGAATGAGGTGCGAGCGAATATCAATCCGTATATGGATGGTGATGAAGTATTGCTAGGAATGAGCTTTTTGAAACACTTAGAAATGGTGCAAAAAGGCGAGATTTTAATTTTACGTTTGTAATCAAAAAATCTGATAGCATGGCCAATCATTCAATCACAAATAAACGTATCATTAAGGAGTGCAAGATTTATCTTGCCTATTTGCCTATGTTATTCGCGCAAATTAAAATTTACACTCCTGTGAGTTGAACTTAAATAACCCTTAAAAATGACCAAATATAGATTCTAAATGCTAACTAACTATACTAAAAAAATTCTGCAATCCCGCGTATATGATGTTGCAGATAAAACCCGCCTTGATTTTGCCAGCCATTTATCACGTCGTTTAAACAATCAAATTTGGATAAAACGTGAAGACATGCAGCCTGTGTTTTCATTTAAAATTCGTGGCGCGTATAACAAAATTGCCAATTTACCCCCTGAGATTTTACAAAAAGGCGTTATCGCAGCATCGGCGGGAAATCATGCCCAAGGGGTTGCATTATCCGCTGCAAAATTGGGAATTCGAGCGGTGATTGTGATGCCTAAAACCACACCTGAAATTAAAGTGACTTCGGTAAAACATCGCGGCGCAGAAGTCATTTTGCACGGTACAACTTTTGACGATGCCAGCAAATATGCGCAACAATTGATGCTAGAACAGGATTTAACTTATATTCCGCCTTACGATGATGAAGATGTAATTGCAGGTCAAGGCACGGTAGGCATGGAAATTTTGCAACAACATACTAAGGATTTAGAAGCGATTTTTATTCCAGTCGGCGGTGGCGGTTTAATTGCAGGCGTTGCCGCGTATGTAAAATATTTGCGTCCAGAAATCAAAATTATCGGCGTTGAACCCATTGAATCGGCTTGTTTATATGAGGCTTTGCGAGCGGGTGAACGAGTGATTTTAGATCAAGTAGGCATTTTTGCTGATGGGGTTGCAGTTCGACAAGTTGGTGCATTACCGTTTGAAATTGCCAAGCAAACAGTGGATGAAGTTTTACTGGTTTCAACTGATGAAATTTGTGCGGCGATTAAGGATATTTTTGAAGATACACGCACCATTACCGAACCCGCAGGCGCATTGGCTTTGGCGGGTTTAAAACAGTATGTTGCGCGTGAACAATGCCAAGATAAAAATTTGGTCACGATTGCCAGTGGCGCAAATATGAACTTTGACCGTTTAGGTTATGTGAATGAACGCACGGAAGTCGGTGAAAAACGTGAAAGTTTGCTTGCGGTGAAAATTCCCGAACGCCCCGGTAGTTTCCGCCAATTTTGTCATACGATTGGGCAACGCAGCATTACTGAGTTTAACTATCGTTATGCCGATAATGAACAGGCAGTTGTTTTTGCAGGAATTCGTTTGACAGACGGTTTGGAAGAAAAGCAGCGTTTAATCAAAAAATTGGCAGAAAAACAATATACTGTGATTGATTTAAGCGATAATGAAATGGCAAAATCCCATGTACGGCACATGGTGGGTGGTCATGCCGCAAATTTGACAGATGAACGTTTGTATCGGTTTGAATTTCCTGAACGTCCCGGGGCATTATTGCATTTTCTCACCAGTATGAGCCAAAAATGGAATATTAGCTTGTTTCATTATCAAAATCATGGTTCTGCTTATGGACGTGTATTGGTTGGGATTCAAGTGCCTGAGACGGAATTAGATGCGTTTCATGCGTTTTTAACTCGATTAGGGTACACTTATTGGGAAGAATCAAACAATCCCGCTTATCAACTTTTCTTAAATTAGCCATGTATAAAATCAAATATTCATTCGAAGACTTCAATAAATACAATGTGTTGAAAGTACCTTTTACTTTGAGACTCACGGTTATTTATTTATTAAAACATTTCTTTCTGGCGTTTATCCCCATTTTAGCGATACTGCCTAAAATGCGCATGAAGGATATGGCAGATATACTACTTGAGTTTGCACACAATGTGACAACAACAGAATTATTAATTTCGTGTATTCCTGCGATGCTGGTGTTTGGCGCGATGGGACGACGTTTGCCTTTTATTGAAGATGGCAGTTTATATCGCAAAATTTGGCGTAATGGACGGATTTTATTATTAGCCAGTGTGGGTTTGGAATTGTTATTTTTTAGTGTTTATTTGCTTTTAGGCATTAAGCCAATAAATGAATATACATTAGGACTTGTGTATTTAGATGTGATGATTGCATTGTATTTATTCCGCGCCCAACGGGTGAAAGATGTGTTTACCGAATTTCCTGATTATGATGCGAAAGCCGCAAAAGCAAGAAAGAATAAGAAGTAAATCAGTGTATTAAAGTGCTGGAGTTGCTGGAGTATTTATGCACCTTATCACGTTATGCAGATAAATTATAAAAGCAAAAGTAGAGTGGAATAGCTTAGCGTTTTCCACCAAACTCCACCATTGCAAGGCGTTATTTATACTGAACAATGCTGTTTCTAAGCAATTTATCTTGGAAGCCGACACAACTTGAAAAATCGCAAGAAATAATGGTTTTAAATTCAGAGAATCATCGTTTAATTGAAATTACTGTCATTGTGAAAACCACAACGCGCTAAATCAGCTAAGTGACGTTTAAATAAAGAAAATTCTTGACGAGTATAACTTGGTTGCCAGTCTTCTAAGCTAGAATA
>JAYQWJ020000651.1:0-2980 GCA_035829175.2 Candidatus Albibeggiatoa psychrophila | reverse complement strand
CAACAGCTTTATTAACTTGGGAAACATTTCATTAAAAGGCACACCAACCTTCTCCCCAGCCCTCAACACCGTTGGCAACACACAATCTTACATTGCAGGATAAGCCATGATTATCGTACTTAAAAATAACCGAATATTTGCAACTGATGTACAGGAATCAGATTTACATCATTATCCTGCTGAGCAAGGTTATGATTATGTCGCTACGGGTGATGTAAAACCCCCGCGAGATGCTGATGGCAATATTATCTATCCGTTTGATGAGCATTTGATGACTGAACAATTGGATGTTGTGAAGCGTAAAACAGCCAGTTTGAAACGGCGTGTACAAGAATACGGTGGGGTGGAATGGAAAAATCCTGCTGACAATAAAACTTATACCGTTGCAACTGATGCAACATCCCAAATGAAAGTGACCGCAACTTTAGTGAGCTTGCAAGCAGGTATTTCAACGTCTGTTGGTTGGAAAATGCAAAGTGGTGAATTTGTCACCTTAGATGTGGCGGCGTTTGCGAGCTTAGCACAAGCTGTTGTTAGCCATGTACAAAATGCGTTCAATGAAGAACAAGCTACATTACAAAACTAAATAAACTATTAGCCACAAGAAAAGGATTTCGACATGGCAATTTCGGATTTCGTGGGTGTTTCCTATGAGCGAGACTCATCAGGTGTACGTCCAATACCATTACTAAGTACCAGCCCTATATTCTTGATTGGTACAGCCCCTTACGCGGATAAGAGCATTATTCCCGAAGGCAGAAATATTTTATTAAACGGCGACGACTTGGCAATTCGGGCGGCTCTTGGTGAATATGGTACTTTGCCTTGGGCGTTAGATGCAATTTTTGACCAAGCCAATGCTCAAGTGATTGTTCATCGTGTCCCGCGTTCGCCAAAACCTAAAACCACCGTTTTCAAGTCTTGCAGAAATCCATTGCTTGAGGTAATAGGCGAAATCATAAATCGTTCGCCAGACGGTCTAACTGACCCGTTAGCCAATAGCGATGTTAATGCTGTGTCCGAAATTTGGTCAGGCGACAAAAAATATACCAGAGGTGAGAGTTGGCGGCGGATTAAGAACGGTATCGAATGGATTACATTTACTAAAACAGAAACGGTGCAACGTCGCACATCCACCACCGACCCGTTAGACTTTCAATCCATCGCCTTATCGGTTGAAGAAATCTCACAAGATGAAATTCAGTACATCAACTTCGAGCATATTCACAACGTCACTTACAGTAAAGATGATGTGGGTTATGGGCAATTTGGTGTTGCTGAATTTGGCGATGACTTGCAACAAGGTACTTATGTTTTAACTTGTACTGGCGGTACGTTAGGGGCGCAAACATTCTCATTCATTGCACCTGATGCAAGTGATGTCGGTACAGTGACGGTTGATACAGCTTTCAGCTCAGCGCATATTGATGTCACGATTGCATCTACTTATGACTGGGAATTGGGCGATACCATTTCGATTGAAGTCACTGAAAATGGCTATGATTACAAGTTAACTGAATACGGTATTGAGTGGGTTTCTGGCAAGCAGCCCGATGTTCATAGTGAATATTTGGTCACTTATACGCGGGGCGACCATCCTGCACCCAATCAAAATTACCAAGTCACCTACACCTATTATGCACAAGAAGAAATCCTTGGCGAAGTTGTTACCCGTAGCAGCACTAAAGACTATGATTATCTAGTAAATAATGATGTATTGCGAATACTGGCAATTACACGCGGTGACGATGTTTATGCAGAAAAAACCGATTGGATTTTAGATAATGACCGCATTGAATGGCAAACTAATGAAGTCATTGAAACTGTGACTCGCACAGCTAATCCAACAGAAACATTATTACAGTCTGATAACTTATTGAGCGTCGCACAAGTCGGTTTGCCTGAACCAAATGATGATACGATTTTCACCGCTGGGGTTGATTATGATGTAACAGTTGGTGGTGAAATTGAATTTAAAGGCGCAAATCCCGAACTACCACAAGATGGCGATGATTTTTTAGTCACCTATACATGGTCATTCCGTCCTGCACCTGATACAACTTTTAACGTTGATTATGAATTCAAAGCTGGCGAAATCGTTGCTCTGGATGAAGTTATTGGCGGGATTGATATTGACGCGGGTACTTATGCGGGTATTCACGCAGCAAAAATGGCAGAAGATGAATTAGGTGTACGCCCTAAAATTATTACTGCACCGGGCTTCAGTCATTATGCACCTGTGGTTGCGGAAACAATTGGGGTCGCCGAACAATTATTGGCGATGATTTATGCGGATTGTCCATCAGAACGCAATATTGATGCTATTCAGTATCGACGAGAGTTTGGTAGTGAACGGGTTTATTTGATTGATCCTTGGGTGCAATACTTTAATACTCAAGATCATGTAAACGACAGTGATTATCAACCTTCATCAGCGCGGATTGCGGGGTTAAGAGCAAAAATTGATGCGCTATATGGATTTTGGTATTCAGTCTCTAACTTTACGCTGAATGGAATTACGGGTACGCATCGTAAGATTGACCGCTCTAATGTCACATCTCAAACCGATGCAAGTAGCGAAAATTATTTGCGCACCAATGAAGTCAATACCGTGACGCGGGATTATGAAGGTGGTTGGATTTCTGCTGGTACTAGAACTTGTAGTAATGATGTTGCGTGGCGATTTGAACCTGTTGTTCGTACTGAAGCCGCAATTCAAGAGGCAATTACACGCGGTTTACAAACCAGTCGTAACCGTCCAATTGACGCGGCGCACATGAATAACACCCTCAAAACTATTGAAGCAGTATTGCGTGATTTGCAGAATGCAGGGGCTATTATTCTAGGCCAACAATCGCCAGCATGGGTTGACCCAAATTCAAATTCACCTACAAGAATTAAGCTTGGCGAAACGTATTTTGATTTTGACAAAGAATATAAATACCCAAATGAAAAAATCATTGTAACATCTCGCATCAAC
>JAYQWJ020000650.1:0-6083 GCA_035829175.2 Candidatus Albibeggiatoa psychrophila | reverse complement strand
TTAAGATGGCTGTATTTTTCGCGGTCAGTTGCAAAACAAGGTTTTCATGCCTGCACGATGATTTATAGCATTATCTACAAGATGCTTGGAGGAGATATGACGAAAATTCGGGAGTGGGTCTTTTATCATTACTTTATAAAATCAATACGTTAAAAATAAAGATGGATTTTTAGGTTTATCAATATTTTATAAACTATCAAAGTTTGGACACTTCCTTATATCAATTAATCAGCTTGTCACTTCAATTTTTTCTTGTATAAATTATCCATCTACAATTATAATAGTAAGTTTTTACACAGATAAGTCATGGCAAAAGCAATACACTCTTATCCTGTCTCACGCATTGGTATTATTGGTGGTGGACAGCTTGGCAAAATGACTGCCCAAATGGCAAAACGTATGGGTTTTTACGTCACTGTACTTGACCCACAGCCACGTTGCCCAGCAGAACACATTGCAGATGCGCAAATTGTTGGCGACTTGTATGACGCGAATAAATTAGCGGCACTCGCGCACTTAAGTGATGTGGTGACATTTGACGTAGAACACATTGATACTGATACTCTAAAAGAATTACACGAGCAAGGTCATGCCATTTACCCATCGCCTTACTTACTCGAAATCATTCAAGATAAACTCAAACAAAAGCAAGCACTTGAACAACATGGCGTGCCCGTCGCACCTTATGAAGCAGTTGATGAAGTCGATGCTGCCTATTTGCAACAAGCTCAATTCCCATTAGTACAAAAAGCCCGTAAAGGTGGATATGACGGTAAAGGTGTTGTTGTATTAGGCAGTGCCAATGAAATCGACAAGGTATTGCATACACCCTCTATTGTTGAACATTTTATTGATTTTGAAAAAGAATTAGCTGTAATGGTGGCGCGAGATACTAAAGGCGAAATTGCTTGCTATCCCGTAGTCGAAATGATTTTTGATGACCGCACTAATATTTGTGATATTGTCACCGCACCTGCTCGCATCCCCGAAGACATTACCCAAAAAGCCTTAGAAGTCGCTGCTCATGCAGTAGAAGCTTTAGAAGGCGTTGGCGTATTTGGTGTGGAAATGTTCTTGACCAAAACGGGGGAAGTGTTAGTCAATGAAATTGCCCCGCGTCCGCATAATTCAGGTCATTACACAATTGAAGGCAGTATCACTTGTCAATTTGAACAATTGGTGCGCATTATTTCAAATTTACCGCTAGGCTCGACAAAATTATTAAAGCCTGTTGCGATGTTAAATTTATTGGGTGAACCACATTATCAAGGTATACCCGTGATTGAAGGCTTGGCGGAAGTATTGGCAATTGAAGGTTTATATTTTCATCTGTATGGCAAAGAAGTGACTAAGCCATTCCGAAAAATGGGACATATCACCGTGATTGATGATGACTCAGAACAAGTCCTTGCTAAACTATACAAAGCTAAAAACTTGTTAAAAATCAAGGGGCAAAAGCAATGCTAAATAAAGCGATTGTGGGTATTATCATGGGCAGCGATTCTGATTTACCTATTATGCAGGATGCCGCCAAGATTTTAGATGAATTGCAAGTGCGTTATGAATTAACCATTGTTTCCGCACATCGAACTCCACAACGTTTATTTGATTATGCGCAACAAGCAGAACAGCGTGGTTTGGAAGTGGTGATTGCAGGAGCAGGTGGTGCGGCACATTTACCGGGCATGATTGCGGCGATTACACCATTGCCTGTTGTTGGCGTACCGATTAAAACCGCAAGTCTTAACGGTTTAGACTCATTGCTTTCAATTGTACAAATGCCCGCAGGTGTGCCTGTTGCCAGTGTTGCGATTAATAATGCTAAAAATGCAGGCTTATTAGCTGCCCAAATTATCAGTGGTCAATATCCACAAGTTCGCCAAGCGGTGAAAGAATATAAACAGAATTTAGAAAATATCGTATTAGACAAAGCTGAGCGTTTAGAACAACAAGGTTATCAAGCATATTTAGCGAGTTAGAAATCGATAAGGTGGCTTGTGAGCGAAGGTCGCCAGTCAAATGCGGAATATTTAAAACCTGTATACGGATGAAATATAAAACGGCTTTTATTGCGAGTATCACTACATAATTCAAAGGCTTGGCTGGTTCTTAAAAATGTTTTAGGCAAGGCTAATAAACCGTATTGCACATCAACCACGGTATCAAGTTGGATATTGGTTTTACCGCTGATGCCTAGCTCTGAGGATGCGTCAAATAATGTTTGAGCAGCAGAACGCCCCGTTTTAAATAAGCCAAAAATATCAATGTTAATATTGCCGCCATGACCTTGAATCGCGCGAGCTTGCAATTGGCTGTTACTGTTTGCAATCACAAATTGGGTTTTGATATTTAAATTGCCCCCATTCCCATTGATTAATTCTGAGCTGGTTGTGATTTGGCTATTGTTCAAAAAAATATAATCAACCGCCGTGATGCGTAAATTGCCACCACTGGATAAGTTATCAAAAATCAATTCTCCTGCTAATTGGCTTTCAATCCGACTATTTTGCAAATAAATCTGTTGCGCATTGAGCGTCATATCACCGCCTGAAGTAAGAGAGTTGGCATTGATTTTCCCATTGTCGAATAAATTCAATTGCTGCACATCAATAAACAAATCACCTGCGTGTCCTTTACCTGCTGCAAAAGCACTGGTTGCGACCATGCCACCCGCTTGAATATTAAGTTGTTGCGCGGTAATGTTTAAATTTCCTGCATTTTCATCACCATACGTGCCTGTTGCAATCATGCTGGGTATGGAATCTTTTCGCGTGCCGATAATATTAATTTGATTCGCAACAATATTAACCAAGCCACCGTCACCCGATGCAAATGTTCCCGCGCCAGCTAAACCCCCATCAAGCACATTGATTTGATTCGCATTAATAATTAGTTGTCCCGCCTTGCCAAGACCGTAAGAACTGGCATCAATCACACTTGGAAAACCATCTTTGCGTTCACCTTGAATCAACAGCGTCTCTTTAATATCCAGTGTTAAAACCCCGCCATTACCAACATCATAGGTCGACGCGCTTAAATTGCCGCCATCGAAAAGACTGAGTTGAGTCGCTTCAATATTAATTTGTCCTGCTTGTCCTGTACCTCTCGTATTAGCACTGATGGTACTGGGATAACCCGCACGGCTTTCACCTTGAATCACAATACTGTCAGTTACTTGAATATTTAATTCACCACTTTGTCCTTGAGAATAAACCGTGGTACTGATATATGCGCCATCAATTACAGCAAGTTGTTGTGCTTTCAATGAGATAGAACCCGTTGCGCCACTATTAGTTGAGCGTGTCAGAATGCTACTCAGTCCATTTTCAGTTTCGCCTGCAACCCTAATTTGCTCTGCACTTAAGTCAATCAAGCCGCCTTGTTGATTTACATTCTCATTGAGAATCTGAATTTTCCCTCCTGTGTTTAATTGAATTTCTGTTGCTTGAATCTTAATTGTTCCAGCATCATTGGGCGCGGCAAAATTATTATTGGTTACAATTTGTGCATCGTTTTCAATTAATACCATATTGGCTTGAATATCCACCAATTGCCCAGCAGCACTTATAATCGCCTGATTATTCATTGCAAAATGCTTGGCTCTTGCGATGAGATTGCCTTGTTGACCTATCACAGAAAGATTAAAATCATGAGTTAATTCAATATTGCCTAGCTGCGTATTATCAGAAATCTGCAAGGTATTCCCCGTTATTGAGACTTGACCTTGAGCCGCTAAACTGGCAAGAAACATAGAGCCATCAATGACTTCTAAACCAACTAAATTATCTGTTTCCGCTTGCAATGAAATATCCCCGCCAATCAAAGCAAGGTCTTGACCTGATAGTAATTGCAAATTTTGTGGATTGTTAACGCTACGTTGGATGTGAATCGGTGCAGGTTGCGGATTTAAAAAGCCAAAACTACTAATGGATGCGCTGCTTAATAGTTCATTTTGATACGGTTTGCTATAAAAGCGATTGTCATCACTGAATTGGATAAAATCAGCGGTGCTTGCATAAAAACTGCCTGTTAAATTTAATGTCGCTTGGTCGCCAAGTGTAATGCCGTTTGGGTTAAGTAGATAGAAATGCGCGTTGGGAATGCTTGAAAGCAGTTGACCGTTGATAAAACTGGCTTGTTCACCTGTGACGCGGCTAATGATATTTTGAATCTGTTCAGAGCCTGAAAATGCGGCAGTCTCTCCACTCGCAAGGTTAAATCGTTCAAAATTATGAAATAAATTCTGTCCTAGCGTTTGCCCAAGAGATTGTTCTATGTGGTAAGTGTGGTTTATATCGGCAAGCATCGGCTGATTATTTGCTAAATGAATCTCGGCTTGCACAGTACAAGTGAATATCCAAACCAGAATTAAGATTAACCAACGTATCATTTTCAATACTAAATTTATGACTGAGATAATAACTATAGACGAGCAATAGCTAGACTGCACTATAAAATGGAATGATTCAAGTTTAAATCCGTTTAATCTCATCAATGATTTAAAAAAATGCGCTATTACAAAAAATTGTCCACCGTATTGATATAAACAATGAATAGATAAAGCGGGTTAAATACGATAAGATTTAGCAAGAAACATTTACTAGATACTGGAATCATTGCAATGAAATCAAAAATACTGCTTAAATTGGTTATTTTATCAATACTTAGCTTCAACTTAACCTTGGTACAAGCTGCCAGCAATATCTTAGATGACCAACTGAAATCAACTCGTATTATCCCTAAATATGCGCGTGGGGGCTGTGAATACACTAAAATTTCCAGTCATTTTTCTTTATTGCCACTCTCACCTTTAACTGCGGGTATAACAACGATTGCTCAACCTTCTTTATATTGGTTTACGTCTGAAGATGTGGGCGAAAGCCTGTTTACAGTTAAAATTGCCAATATGGAAAATGAGAATGAAGACCCAATTGAGATTGTGCTAGAAAAAGACAGTTTAGCGGCCGGCATTCATCAGTTTTCACTTCAAGAATATGCGATAGTCTTAGCTGAAAATGTGTTGTATGAATGGACAATTTCACTGGTGTGCGACCCATATAATCCATCGTCAAATCAAACAATTGGCGGTGTTATCAAATATCAAAATGATACTGCTTTAGTGGATGCGGCAAAGTCAGAAGCGAAACAAATGGCTGATTTATATCAACAGAAAAAAGTCGGTTGGTATGATGCGATTCATGCGGTTTCTAGCCAAATTGAGGCGGATAAATCCTTACGTGCGGTACGTGCCAATTTAAATGAGCAAGAAGACTTATCAATGATTGCTGAATTTGAACAATAAATCGTAACGACTACTCAGAATATGAAGGCTTAACGCTGGGTAGTCACCCCATATCAAGTGCTTTTAATAAAGATAATTATCATTAAAAATGATTTTAATATAGATCAAATAAGTTGTTTTTTTATCCCATCATTCTAATCAAGTCTAACAGATTGATTTTGCTTATTTCTTTTTGCTTGATAAATATTTTTATTAGGTGTTGATATAGCGCACATTATGCTTGAATAATTATTTTATTGATAGAATAAAGCTTGACAAATTTAACGGGCTAATCTAGGCTTTGCACACTATTTTCATTTATACGGAGTTATCACAATGTTAAATCTCGAGCGGAAAAACTAACATACGCCTTCTAGCGCAATGACTCGGAAGGCTTGTAACAAGTTGTCTTCCAAGGTCATGCGGTGCATAAACTCACGTATAAACCTGAAAAAAGCCTCGGCCGACAACTGTTAGCTGGGGTTTTTTTATGCCCTAAATTCAGTAATTAAGATATGAAATGTAAGTTTGATAGCCACATTATTTTAACTAACAACGGGTTATCAAGAAGTAGGATAAGAGATATGCCTATTAAAATGACATTGGAAAAAGGTTCTGTTCCAATCAAAATATATACAGACGACGTTGATTCATTAGCATTAGATCAACTTATTCAGATTTCAAAGCTGCCGTTTATTCACCATCACGTTGCGGCAATGCCTGATGTGCATCTGGGTATCGGGGCAACGGTTGGGTCAGTGATTCCGACTAAACAAGCCATTATTCCTGCTGCGGTTGGGGT
>JAYQWJ020000649.1:0-2378 GCA_035829175.2 Candidatus Albibeggiatoa psychrophila | reverse complement strand
GAAGACAGCGATAAAGAAAAATTTTATTGTCTCTCCATGTTCCCTTATCCCAGTGGCAAACTACACATGGGACACGTTCGCAACTACAGCATTGGCGATGTGATTTCACGCTACCAACGGATGCAAGGCAAAAACGTGTTACAACCGATGGGCTGGGATGCGTTCGGACTGCCAGCGGAAAATGCCGCGATTCAAAACAAAACCGCCCCTGCAAAATGGACGTATGCCAATATCGACTACATGCGCGAACAACTGCAACGCCTTGGTTTTGGCTACGATTGGTCACGCGAATTAGCAACCTGTACCGATAAATATTACCGTTGGGAACAATGGTTTTTTACCCGTTTATATGAAAAAGGCTTAGTGTATAAAAAAAATGCGATTGTCAACTGGGATCCAATTGACCAAACCGTATTAGCCAACGAACAAGTGATTGATGGGCGCGGCTGGCGTTCGGGTGCATTGATTGAACGGCGCGAGATTCCACAATGGTTCTTGAAAATCACCGCTTATGCAGAAGAATTGCTCAATGATTTAGACACATTAGACAATTGGCCAGAAGCAGTCAAAACCATGCAAGCCAACTGGATTGGACGCTCGGAAGGGGTTGAAATCCATTTTAAACTCAATGACGAAGACTTAACCGTATTCACCACCCGCCCCGATACATTAATGGGTGTGACGTATATGGCGATTGCGGCAGAACATCCCGTGGCAAAACAAGCGGCTGAAAATAATCCAAAACTCGCGGCATTTATCGAACAATGTGGTCAAGGTGGCACGGCTGAAGCTGATATTGAAACCGCCGAAAAATTAGGCATGGATACAGGTTTACGCGCCACGCATCCGATTACAGGTGACGAAGTTCCCGTGTGGATTGCCAATTTCGTGTTAATGGGTTACGGCTCTGGAGCGGTGATGTCCGTGCCAGCACATGACCAACGTGATTTTGAATTTGCCCAAAAATATGGTTTATTGATTAAACAAGTGATTAAACCTGCTGATGCTGAATTGCCTGAAACCATCGACGCGGCAATGACGGAAAAAGGTATTTTGTTCAATTCGGGTGAATTCGATGGTCTAAGTTCGCAACAAGCCTTTGTCAAAATCGCCGAGCATTTAGAAGCAAATCAACAAGGTGAACGTCAAGTCAATTATCGTTTGCGGGATTGGGGCGTGTCGCGTCAACGTTATTGGGGTTGTCCGATTCCGATTATCAATTGTTCGACCTGTGGTGCAGTCCCCGTGCCTGAGCAAGATTTACCTGTTAAATTGCCTGAAGATGTGGTGTTAGACGGGGCGGGTTCTCCGATTAAGAAAGACCCGAATTTCTATAAAACCACGTGCCCTAAATGTGGTGGTGCGGCTGAACGCGAAACTGATACTTTTGATACATTTTTTGAATCCTCTTGGTATTACGCGCGATTTGCCAGTGCGGATTACGATCAAGGCATGTTAGACGAACGGGCTAAACATTGGCTGCCTGTTGACCAATATATCGGCGGGATTGAACATGCGATTTTGCATTTATTGTATGCGCGATTTTTCCATAAATTGATGCGTGATGAAGGCTTAGTGACTTGTGATGAGCCATTTAAACGTTTGTTGACTCAAGGCATGGTGTTGGCGGATTCATTTTCTAAAATGACAGAAGCGGGTGAAAAACTATGGATTGCGCCACAAGATGTGAAAACTGAAAACGATGAAAAAGGACGGATTATCAGTGCAAGTTATCAAGGTAAACCTGTAGAACATGGTGGCATGGGCAAAATGTCCAAATCGCGTAATAATGGCGTTGATCCACAATTGATGATTAACAAATTCGGCGCGGATACGGTGCGTTTATTCATGATGTCCGACTCTCCACCCGATCAATCTTTAGAGTGGTCAGAGTCTGGTGTGGAAGGTTCGGCGCGGTTTTTACGTCGTTTGTGGCAATGGATGTATGAGCATACCCAAAAAGACATTCCTGCTTTGAACTTGGCAAAATTAAATGCGGATGAAAAAGCCTTGCGCCGTCAAATTCATGCGACGATTGAAAAAGTCAGTGATGATTTAGGGCGACGTTATACGTTTAATACCGCGATTGCCAGTATGCGTGAGTTATTGAATAACTTAAGCAAAGCCAAAAATAGCCCACAAATGAATGCCGTTGCACAAGAAGGTTATGAAGCGGTGGTGTTGATGCTCGCGCCGATTATTCCGCACATGACCCAGAGTTTATGGGAAGCGTTAGGCAAAACAGGTTTAATCTTGGATGCTGCATGGCCAGTGATGGATAAATCTGCGTTGGTGCAAGATGAGCTTAATTTAGTGGTACAAGTGAATGGTAAACGCCGTGCGAATATTACCGTTGCTGCCGATGCGTCAAAAGAAAC
>JAYQWJ020000648.1:0-2526 GCA_035829175.2 Candidatus Albibeggiatoa psychrophila | reverse complement strand
ATTCAAAATATATCGTATAGTATAGAAATTAAGCAAGAAAATTTAAACATACAGACTATTTATTACTATGCCAACTATTTTACAAGTCTCTATACCTGTTGCACTTTACACCAGTTTTGACTATTTATTACCCGCACATATTTCACCTGCTAGCGTACAAATAGGCATACGAGTTAAAGTTCCTTTTGGCGCATCACGTAAACTTGTAGGTATTGTGATTGGGCTTACAGATAAAACCAATATACCCACCTCCAAGCTTAAACCAATTAGTGCATTACTTGATTCAAGCCCCTTGATTCCACAAGAATTATTACAACTAATTCAATGGGCAAGCCGTTATTATCATTACCCTTTAGGTATGGCATTTGATGTTGCACTGCCTAGTTCATTAATGCAGGGAAAAAATACCCAATCTGACGCTGTTACTGTATGGCGACTGGCTGAAATGGAACTAAATTCTCAGCACAAATTAACTGAACAACAACAGAAGCTTATACAATTATTACAACAATATCCACAAGGTATTGCAAAATCAGCGATTGAAAATCAACTCAAAAATGCAGGTATCACATTACGGTCTTTAGAAAAAAAAGGCTTAATTATTCAAGAAGAAGTTGGGCAATACGGATCGGAACAACCGCAACATTTGAGATTAAATTCAGCACAAAAACAAGCGGTTAATCAAGTCTGTGCGCATTTAAATCAATTTTATCCCAGCTTACTTGATGGCGTAACGGGCAGTGGTAAAACAGAGGTTTATTTGCAAATTATTCAGCAAGTAATTGAACAAAATAAACAAACCTTGCTACTTATCCCCGAAATCAATTTAACCCCGCAAACTGTTGCAAGATTTCGACAGCGTTATCAAGTACCTATCGCGGTAATTCATTCAAAACTTTCAATGCAAGAACGTTTGCAAACGTGGCTTCAAGCCCGTGATGGTAAAATTTCAATTATTATTGGTACGCGCTCAGCAATTTGGACTCCTTTTTTAAAACTGGGAATTATTATTGTTGACGAAGAGCATGATGATTCTTATAAACAGCAAAATTCTCTACGTTATTCAGCGCGAAATATCGCTATTGTTCGGGCGCAAAAGCTTAATATTCCAGTTATTTTGGGCAGTGCTACGCCTAGTTTAGAATCTTTATATAATGCAAAACAAGGACGTTATCAGCACATTGTTTTACCAGAACGAGCAGGTGTTGCGCTGCATCCAGCGTTTAAAATCATTAATATGCAGCATCAACAAGCCAATTATCCGATTTCTCAGGTTTTACAAAATAATATTCAAGCTTGTTTGGATCAGCAGCAGCAAGTTTTATTGTTTATTAATCGTAGGGGTTATGCGCCAATTTTGCAGTGTCCAAGCTGTGAATGGGTTGCGCAATGCACTGATTGTGAAATAAATATGACATATCATAAAATGACACAGACTTTACATTGTCATCATTGCAATAAACAATATTCTGTTGATTTGATATGCCCGCAATGTCAGCATCCACAGCTAAAACCTTTGGGTCAAGGCACGGAAAGAATTGAAGAAATTTTACAACAGTATTTCCCTGAAGCATGTATTTTGCGTATTGATAGTGATAGCACCAGCAGAAAACACGCAATGTCGGATTTAATCAATAAAATTAATGCTGGAGAAGCTGATATTTTAGTCGGCACTCAGATTCTGGCGAAGGGTCATCACTTTGAAAATGTGACATTGGTTGGGGTAATTAATATTGATGGTGGCTTGTTTGGCGCAGATTATCGCAGTGCCGAGCAAATGGCTCAATTATTCACCCAAGTTTCAGGACGAGCAGGAAGGGTTGAAAAAAAAGGGTTGGTCATTGTTCAAACATTTTTTCCAGACCATCCATTATTAAAACATTTAATTCAGAAAGGTTATCATGCTTTTGCTCATGAGCATTTGATTGAACGTGAGCTTACAGCTTATCCTCCATTTTCATATTTGGCAGTGCTACGAGCTGAATCAGCAATAAAAGAAGACGCACTCCATTTTTTGGAAATGGCAAGATTAGAAGCCAAGTATTTAATTGATGATGAAGTGATGCAATTACATGCACCTATCGAAGCACCAATCCAAAAACGAGTTGGAAAATACCGCGCTCAATTACTTTTACAATCAAGCAATCGGACATTATTACACGAATCATTAAGCCAATGGCTACCCAAATTACCCAGTTCAGGAAAAAAAATACACTGGAGTTTAGATGTAGACCCAATAGATTTATTATAGTAATTTTAATAAAAAAAGTGCTAATAAATCTTATACCTTATGAAAGGCGCGGAATTTGCCTTGACAATTATCTTCTTGTTTTTCCTTTTGGGGTAATAGCAAGTTAAGCCTAGGGAATGGCAACATCTCTAGGCTTTATTATTTTAATCGTTTGATTAATCGTTTGATTCTAAAGCTTATTAAATAATTATAGCAAGTTCCGCCAAAAAAAATCCTTATAATCTAATATATTGTAGACGAATTTGAATTATTTACAGCACTTTTCGGTTTTAAAC
>JAYQWJ020000647.1:0-3414 GCA_035829175.2 Candidatus Albibeggiatoa psychrophila | reverse complement strand
AATATTGATACAGATGTTTTTGAAAATGACAGAATCCTAAAGGAGACTTAAAATGTTTCAAGCAATAGAGGCAGAAGTTGATACACAAGGCAATGTAAAGTTATTGGAATCTATTCAGCTAAAGGAATCTAAAAAAGCACTTGTTGTTATTTTAAGCTCATTAGAAGATATAAACACGACTGCTTTATTAAGTGAGTCGGTACTTGCACAAGATTGGAATCGTGAAGAAGAGGATGAAGCATGGGCAAAATTTCAGTAGGTAGTGTTGTTTTTGTTCAATTTCCTTTTTCTGATTTAAGTCATGCTAAATTACGTCCTGCATTTGTTTTAGCTTATGCTGAGCGAAATGATTGGATTTTATGTCAAATTACGAGTAAGTCTTATGCAGATAGTATGGCAATTCAAATACAAGATGATGATTTTGAAATGGGTGGTTTAAGTCTTGTTAGTTATATTCGACCCGCTAAAATATTTACTGCAAACGAAAGTGTAATAGAAAAATCTGTTGGCATCTTAAAATCTCAAATACATGAGAAAGTAGTGGCTCAGTTGATTTCTTTGTTTAAGGTTGGAAATTAATTTTTTACTAGTGTTAAAGGAAATAGCTATGAATAATGAAATACAGAAAACTCAACAAAAAAAATCAATGGATGAATTGTCTAAAACCATTAATGATCCTTATATTTCAGCACTTTTACAATTTATACCTGGTGGTGGCTCTTTAACAACATTGGCTCAAGGAAACGCGATTCGGATGAGAAAAGAAAAGTTTGAACACCTTATTAACGAGTTAAAAGAAGGGGGTATTAATGAAGAAGAAGCTGCTCATTCTGATGAATTTATCCATTGTTTCATAGAAACATTAAGAGCTGTTGAACATGTTCATCAAAAAGAAAAAATTTCTAAAATTGGAGAATTATTTATTTCTTCATATAATAATCATAAATTCTCGAAGGTTGATGAGTTTGAAGAATATCTGAAAATTATTTCTGAAGTATCGCTAAAAGAGATGCGCATTCTTTGCATAATTGAGGATTATGAGAGCAAAACTCCACGAGACTCGAGATACAGAAATTATTGGGAAGAACTTTCAAATAAGCTAATTAATAAAAAACTTATACTTAATCTTGACTTCATAATTTCTACATTTGTAAGGCTACAAAGAACAGGACTTTATGCTATAGATGCTGGAGCTATTATGGGTCACAATGGGTATTCAGGAGAGTTAACATCTCTTTATTACTCTCTCAGAAAACTCATATCTGGTTTTCAGCTAAATAAGTAGGATATTGAAAACATAGTGTTATACTCAGCCTTATTAGGCACAGCATCTAACCTTAAACTAAACGTAGCAGGCAACGAAATAGAATTTAATAAACCCAGTAAAATCAAAAATGAAATCAATTCAAAATCATCTGAATAAGTTTGATTAGTACAATGGCACAAGCAGGCGGCAATGATCCAAGTCAATTGGATGCTGCATTGAAAAGTGTTGTTGATTGGGTGAAAGGGAAGGTTTAGTAATTTTTTAACGATCTCACTCTCTATTTTCTGGGAGTGGGAGAGTTACTACTGTGATTTTTCATTGTCAAAAATGCGTTGTATAACAATATTTAGGAACATGTTTTAAGAAAAGAGTTGTAAGAATTTCCTCAAATCATTTAGCTTTTCATGTTCAAAATCCCAAATATCTTTTTTCATACTGATTTCACCAGAACATTTTTTATGCGCTTGATATTGTTCTTTTTTGCTGCAAGTATCAAATCGTTGGTAAATGTTAATCCAAAATTTATCAAATTGTTTATTATTTATGGATTTTCCATTGGATTCTAAACATTCATGCCATTTGTTTAAACAATCTGCAAAAATGGAATCTTGTGATTTGACAACTCTAAGTAATGTTTCTAATTCGCCCTGTCCATCAACATTGTTGATATAGCAAGCAATTTCGACTTCTAATTCTTCGCTTTTTGTTAGTGTGTTAATGTCTGTGAGTGTGGCATCTGTGCCAATCATTTTATGTAAACATTGGTTGATGAGTTCAATGCGTTTTTGAATGCCTTCGCTGTCTGCATCGAGAATGATACCAATTTTATCAAAATGACCTTTTTCAATGTCTGGCTTCAATTCACTTAATCTTGCTTCTAAGTTTGAAATGCCTGCAAGACATTCATAGTCATCAACTTTACAAATAGGAATATCAACTTCAATATTTTGTAAATTCAAGTAATCGGTAAATGCTTCAATAAAATATTTATCATTTTGACTTTCAACAATTAGTAAATTATTACTCACCTCGAACTCTCCTATCATTTGAGAGAGCATAGTCTAATTGCTGTTTATCGCGTTTATGTGCAGTAATTTTATTTTTCTTGAGATTTTTATAAAACTCAAAGTACGCGCCTTCATTTGATATATTTGCATCATTGAACGCTTGGATACATTCTTTGGAATGCGTTGTGATAAAAAGCTGGCAATTTGCATCTTTACTTGCTTGAAAAATAATTTTCCACAATTTAGGGTAATTGGTATAGTGAATACCGTTTTCTATTTCATCAATCAGTAAAAATCCATCTTGGCTTGCCCAAATCGCACAAAGTATCGCTATAAACCTATTGATTCCATCACCTAATGAAGACAGTAAAACAGGTCTTTTTCTATCCTTAATTTCTATTTTTAAAACAATATCTTTTTCCGTTGCTTTTTGCTTTAAAGAAATAATGTTTTCGTCAAATAATTGCAGTGATTCATTTAAAAAAGATTCTTTATTTAAATCAACTAAAGCACCATAAAATATAGCTATATCTTGCTCATTACTTGTTGTTGGGCTAATAATATTTGTTTTCATAAGAGAATTGTTTTCTCTTCTGCTTAAAAGTGAAATATACCCTCTACGTTCAAAAATTCTTTCAACTGGTAATATTCTATGATTTTCGTTGACAATAAATTCAAGAGAAGGGTCTGCTATAATGGAAGAGCTTTCTATTTTTTCATGGTCATCCATATCAAACTTATCAAAAATTGTGTTTTGTAAAGGCGTTTCACCCTCTTCTAAATATTTCACACTGCATTTATTTGTGTTGGATGATATGAGAACAGCTTTATCCAAGTGAGTAATAAAATCAAGCTCCATATCTATCAGTCTAATATTTTGCTGTCTTCTGCGCATTATTTGGTAAATGGTATGGAGTAAATCATTTGCTTTTGATGATGAGACATTTAATTCTACAGCTTCTAAAAATGCGGTTTTTCCTACATTATTTTTACCACCAATCAAATTGACGCGCTCAAAGCCTTCTAAATGCAAATCGGTAAAGCATTTAAAGTTTTTGATAGTGATTTCTGTTAAAGCGTTGTTGGTCATAAATTTCATCTCTGGAGAATGGTTTAAACTCAGATATTTTGACTGGTGAT
>JAYQWJ020000646.1:0-3173 GCA_035829175.2 Candidatus Albibeggiatoa psychrophila | reverse complement strand
TGATGATTCAGTATCTACAATTGAAGAAGATGTGAGTAGTATTGATGAAAGTAGCAGTGATGATGAATCAGAGCTAAAAATAGAAGAAGCCGATGGCGATGGCAACTCTGAGGAAGTCGTTGATACTGAGTCAACTGATAACTAGGGATTGTTGGGGAGGCTTGGGATAATAACAATAATATAAAAGCCAAATGATGTAATTTATGGCTCTTCATGACTGATGTTGTGGAGAGCTTTTTTATGTCCTCACAATATTCAATATTTAGCCGTTACATATCATTTTTTGCATCCATAGCTTAAATCTCTTGTTAATCATTGCCTCACCTATTTACAATATAATAATCAAAACTTGAAATTAGAGACTTACCATGAATTTTCCTAATACCAGAGCACTGCTTGATGCTTTAATTGCTGCGCCTTCTGTGAGTTGTGTCAATCCTAATATTGATCAGAGTAATCGAAAAGTGATTGAATTACTTGCAAACTGGTGTCAAGACTTAGGATTTAATTGCGACATCTTGCCTATAGCGGGTCGTCCTGATAAATTTAATTTAATTGCGACCTTGGGACATGGCGAAGGGGGTTTAGTGTTGGCGGGACATACCGATACCGTGCCTTACGATTTAGAACAGTGGGATATTGACCCGTTTAAACTCACTGAAAAAGATGGCTTGTTTTATGGTTTAGGCACGAGTGATATGAAAGGATTTTTTGCGCTGATATTAGATGCGGTGCAGCAATTTGATCCAAAACAATTTAAACATCCCTTGATTTTATTGGCAACGGCGGATGAAGAAAGTGGTATGGATGGCGCGAAAGCATTGCTCAACACATGGAAAACAGGTGCAAAACATGCGGTTATCGGTGAGCCAACCAATATGCGCCCAATTCGGATGCACAAAGGCATTTTTATGGAAGCGATTCATTTACATGGTTTGGCGGGACATTCGAGCGACCCTAGTTTAGGCAATAATGCGTTGGAAGGAATGCACCTTGTGATAACGGAGCTTTTGCAGTGGCGGCAGCAGTTGCAAGCAAAATATCACAATCCATTATTTCAAGTGCCTGTACCGACTTTGAATTTAGGACATATTCATGGCGGCGATAATCCGAATCGAATTTGTGGCGGTTGTGAGTTGCAGATTGATTTGCGTCCATTGCCCAATATGGATATTGATGAATTGCGGGATATGTTGCATCAAAGAGTGCGACAAGCTGTTGCTGACACAGGATTAGGCGTAGAATTCACTGCATTATTTGATGGAATTCCAGCAGTTGAAACCGCTCAAGATGCTGAAATTATACAAGTTACCCAGAAATTAACTCAACATGAAGCTGAATCGGTCGCTTTTGCAACCGAAGCCCCTTATTTACAGCAATTAGGTATTGAACCTGTGGTATTAGGGCCGGGTGATATTGCACAAGCACATCAACCCAATGAATTTATTAGTATTCAGCGTTTACAACCGATGACCAATATTTTAGTGAAATTGATTAAGCATTTTTGTTTGTAATGTGGAGATGGTTAGATGATAGATAGCAATCCATTTTTTAAATTCATCTGGCGCATTAATGCTTTAATTATATTATTTGCAGGCATTTTAGTGATTGGCGTATTAATTTACCTGAGTAATCATATTTTTAGCGAAATATTTGGTATTCGTAATGTCTCCAATGTGGTTAATATTGAGTCAGAACAAGATGGCATTAAGCAAAAATGGTTGCTTGGTTATATGTCTAAAGTTGCAGGTACGCCATATTTTATGTTGCCATTGGAATTAGAACAATTTTATCAGCAATCGTATTATGAAAAAGGAACAACTTCCATCCATAATTACTTGTTTATAAACGCTATTAGCAATAATGAGCAACGTTGGCTAATGGATAACGATCAAAGCTTAATCACCAAATATCATTTTTTGTCTGAACCTAATATTGATGATAAAACCAACACTATTGCGATTTTGTATCAAATTGTTAAGCAGGATTCTGATGGTGACAAGCGTTTGGATGTGGATGATGGATTGACTATCAGTTTATCCAAGCCAGATGGTTCGGCTTATCATGAAATTTTACAGAATGTTGAACGGCTTTTTTGGCAGCAAGTGATTGATAAAAATATATTATTATTAACATATCGTATGGGTGAAGACGTATTCTCGATGCAGGTCAATTTGAATGATTTTAGTGTATTGAATAAAGTGAAATTACTAACACCGTCGCCGATACAATAAATGTAAAATTGTTTTTTTAAGCTGTTTAACTCAAATTTATATTTTATCCGTCATATTTGAAAAATAGTCATGGATGCACTGCAATTACAACACATCAGTAAAAAATATGCTAAGCAATTGATATTGAATAATATTGATTTTAGTGTACGTCAAGGTGAGTTTTTAGCTTTGGTTGGGGTTAATGGTGCGGGTAAGACGACGTTAATTAAAACGATTTTGGATTTTGAAGAATTGGATGCTGGGTATATTTCGATTTTTGGACAATCTCATTTACAGCCGCAATCACGTCAGCCTTTGGCATTTTTACCTGAGCAATTTAGACCGCCGACATTTTTAACAGGGCAGCAGTTTTTAACTTATATCGCCAAATTACATCAAATTAGTTTAAATCATGCAAATATAGAAAAATTATGTCAGCAATTGGATTTAGACCATCAGGTGTTGAAAAAGCCTATCAGGAAATATTCTAAGGGCATGAATCAAAAATTGGGTTTAATCTGTTGTTTTTTAACTCGAAAGCCTTTGTTTATTTTAGATGAGCCGATGAGTGGGCTTGATCCGAAAGCAAGGGCTTATTTAAAACGTTATTTATTTGATTTAAAACAACAAAATCAGACTTTATTTTTTACAACGCATTTGTTATTTGATATTGAGGCTTTATGCGATCGTATGGCAATTTTGCATGATGGTGAGTTATTGTTTATTGGTACACCGCAGCAATGTTATGAGCAGTATCAAACCGATGATTTGGAACAAGCTTATTTACGTTGCATTGGTGCAGATTGTGTGTGATTTTGCAAATTTAGACTTTTTCAAGCAGCATTACTTTAGATAAAGCCTGTTGTTGAAAGTCTTCAACGGGACAGTTTTCAATTAACGTCCGTACTGCTGGAATAAATTGGGCGTAACTTTGTTTTTGCTGAATCGAATTTGCCTTAT
>JAYQWJ020000645.1:0-4396 GCA_035829175.2 Candidatus Albibeggiatoa psychrophila | reverse complement strand
AATTTATGCGATTGAATTAGAGACACAGTAACAATAAAAGACAAATTTATCAGCTCCTCATGAAAACATAGGATTATGTGGTCTGGACAAAGCACAAGAAATTGATAATTATGAACCAATAACTGATAATTGCTCACTGTTCATTGTTAATTGATAAAAGAATGCACTATAAAGACCTTCGTGATTTTATCCAGCAACTAGAGCAACGTGGAGAACTCAAACGTATTGCTCAGCCGATTAACCCTAAACTTGAAATGACAGAAATTTGTGACCGTACCCTGCGTGCACAAGGTCCTGCACTGTTATTTGAAAATCCTGTTGATTCTAAAATGCCATTACTTGCTAATTTATTTGGTACGCCCGAACGGGTTGCATTAGGTATGGGACAAGATTCTGTTAGCGCATTACGTGAAGTGGGAAAACTGCTGGCGTTTTTAAAAGAACCTGATCCACCCAAAGGCTTTAAAGATTTGTGGGAAAAATTCCCAATGTTCAAACAAGTCATGAATATGCCCGTAAAAATTCAGAAAAAGGCAGTCTGTCAACAAAACGTATTAGAAGGGGATGAAGTCGATTTAAACCAATTACCAATTCAAACCTGTTGGCCGGGAGATGCTGCACCGTTATTAACATGGGGTTTAGTCGTGACTAAAGGACCACATAAATCTCGGCAAAATTTAGGCATTTATCGCCAACAACAATTGAGCAAAAATAAACTCATTATGCGCTGGTTATCTCATCGTGGTGGCGCATTAGATTTCCAAGAATGGCAACAAACCAATCCCGGAAAACCATTCCCAATTGCAGTTGTATTAGGTGCTGATCCCGCAACCACTTTGGCGGCTGTCACACCGATTCCTGATAGTTTGTCAGAATATGCGTTTGCAGGGTTATTGCGTGGCAGTCGAACCGAATTAACCGAATGTATCACCCATGATTTGCAAGTACCCGCAACCGCTGAAATCATTTTAGAAGGCTATTTATATCCTGATGAAACTGCACCAGAAGGGCCTTTTGGCGATCACACAGGTTATTATAATGAAGTTGATACTTTCCCTGTTTTCACAGTCGAGCGTATGACATTTCGTGACCAACCGATTTATCACAGCACATACACTGGTCGTCCACCTGATGAACCTGCGATTTTAGGCGTGGCATTGAATGAAGTATTTGTGCCGATTTTACAAAAGCAGTTTCCTGAAATTGTCGACTTTTATTTGCCACCTGAAGGATGTTCTTATCGTTTAGCCGCGATTAGTATTAAAAAGCAATATCCCGGTCATGCAAAACGGGTGATGTTGGGTTTATGGTCGTTTCTGCGTCAATTCATGTACACTAAATTTGTGATTGTGGTGGATGATGATATTGATGTGCGCAATTGGCAAGATGTGATTTGGGCGATGACCACACGTATGGATCCCGCACGCGATACGGTAATGATTGAAAATACCCCGATTGATTATTTGGATTTCGCCTCACCTGTGGCAAGTCTTGGCAGCAAAATGGGTTTAGATGCAACCAATAAATGGCCAGGTGAAACTCAACGAGAATGGGGTACGCCAATCACTATGAGTGCCGATGTGAAACAAAAAGTGGATTCAATATGGGATGAATTACAGATATTTTCAAATTAAGCTAACAAGAATTGGCTCATAAGCCTATAAAAAGATTTATTAGCACTTATGTTAACAATAATTTGATTTTGCAGGCGATAGATAATACAAATATTCCAGTAAAAACAAGTTGGTTATGCTAAAGTAGGCTATCTAATTACTGCTAAAAACCTGTCTATTTTAGTTGTTTTAAAATTTTCACGCTTACGTTATGCTATTCACTGCCTCATTCATGAGCAATACAAAATAAGTATGGAGGACAAGAATTAATGGCTATCCCTCGTAGAACGTTTTTACAAACAACGCTTGCTGGTGCAGTTGGCGCAAGTTTGTTGCCTCATGTTGTATTAGCAGAAGACGCTGCTGCTACGACTGATGCGGATAAATTAAAAGCTGCTATTTCCGAAATCTATGGTGATACTGCTGCTGAAGTCAGTGACAAGATTACTATTAAAGCCCCTGAAATTGCAGAAAATGGTGCTTCAGTGCCCGTTGATGTGACTGCTGATTTAGAAAATATTGAAGAAATCACTTTAATTGCACCTAGCAACCCTGCGCCTTACATTGCAAAATTTAGCTTCCCTAATGGCAGTGCTGGTTTACTTTCTACTCGTGTGAAAATGGGTAAAACAGGTAGCATCACAGCCATAGTTAAAGCAAACGGTAAATTACTTTACGCTAGCAAAGACGTAAAAGTAACTATCGGCGGTTGTGGCGGTTAAGGACAAGGAGATAAGGCATGGCAAAAACCAAAACCAAAGTACGGGCTAAACTTAAAAACGGCGTTACGCAAGTTAAAGTTTTAGTCAAGCATCCTATGGAAACAGGGTCGCGCAAAGACAAGAAAACAGGTGAAAAAATCCCTGCTCATTACATCAAAGAAGTCAGTTGTGCTCTCAACGATACAGTTATGATGCAAGCTGATTGGACAGGTGGTATTTCTAAAAACCCTTACTTTTCTTTCAATTTTACAGGTGGTGCTTCTGGCGATAAAGTGACAATCACTTGGACAGATAATAAGGCAGAAACAGACACAGTTGAAGTAGAAATCAAATAAGGTAGCTTCAAACATCTATCATTGTTTTTAGCGACTTAAAAGCCTCGTAGGTATGACACTTGCGGGGTTTTTTTGTGAATAGATGACTTGAGAGTCACATTGTTTCCATGTTAATCTGCAAAACTAATTGATTTTTAGGGGGCGTGATGAGTACGGATAACACACCCAAAAAGAAACCTCGTTATGATGTTGTTTTAGCTCAGACTACCGAGCAAATACGTGAAGCCCAAGCCTTACGTTATCAAATTTTTTCTGAGGAATTAGGTGCTCAATTAGACACGCCGATTCCTTTGCACGATGTTGACCGCTATGATGATTTTTGCCGTCACATTTTGGTACGTGATTTAACAGCACAAAAAATAATTGGTTGTACACGCATTTTAACTTCCGACAAAATAGAAGCCGCAGGTGGTTATTATTCTGAGTCTGAATTTGATTTAACCCGTATTCATCAAATTGATGGACGGATTATTGAAGTTGGGCGTACTTGCGTTCATACCGAACATCGTCGCGGCTCAGTAATGACATTATTATGGTCAGGTTTAGCACGTTTTATGGTTGAACATCAATATGATTACCTAATGGGCTGTGCCAGCATTCCTTTGCCAGATTCAAGTTGGCTGCCTTTATTCGATGATTTACAACAAGATTACGGTTCAGATGAAACAATGCATGTAATACCCAGATTTCCACTAGATAAATCAATTGTTGCCCAAAATAGAAAGGTAAATATTCCTCCATTATTAAAAGCTTATATTCGTTTAGGCGCAAAAATTTGTGGCGATCCATGCTGGGATCAACATTTTAAAGTCGCCGATGTCTTTATTGTTGTTTCTACTAAAAGTTTACAAAAACGCTATTTAAAACATTTTGTTAATCGCGCTACTGAGGAATTAAATAATAATGTCATGGCTGCTTAGGCTGATTCGTATTCCCTTGTTAATCATTCATATCATTTTAGGTTTTATTCTATCCTTTCTTGCTTATGCACCTTGGTTAAATCCTTTTTTACCTAAATTCCTCCCGCCGTGGATTGTCACAACTTGGAGTCGAGTTTTAATCATGATTTGTGGTGTGCGCATCCGTTATCATGGACAACGTGCGGCTGCACCCATTTTATTTATTTCTAATCATATTTCATGGCTAGATATTTTTTCTTTGCTGGGAACATTTCACGTAACTTTTATCTCAAAACAAGAAGTGCGTGATTGGACTGCAATTGGCTGGCTGGCGACCCGAGTGGGCACGTTGTATATCAAACGCGGCAATAATGCGATGCAAGTTGCGTCAAGTGAAATGGTTTCGTTGTTACAATCTGGACAAAATGTACTGTTATTTCCAGAAGGCACAACCACAGATGGTACTAATGTTAAACGCTTTTTTGCCCGTATGTTTCAAGCAGGAATGGATGCAGGAGTTGATATTCAACCGATTGCCTTACGTTACACCGAAAATAAGCAAATCAGTCAAACTGCCCCATTTATTGATGATGATAGCTTTGCGGCACATGTTTGGCGTTTATTTGCAGTGTCAGGTATTACTTTAGATATTCATTATTGTCCTGTGATTAAAACCGCTGGAAAAACCCGACGTGAATTATCAGACGCATCATATCAATCAATTCGCCAAACTTTAGATTTATAAAAAATAATGGCTATTCTTTGAGTTGAATACAGTTTAACTTGTGACGGCGCACCACGTCGTCATCTGATAGGATGCACAAGTG
>JAYQWJ020000644.1:0-2481 GCA_035829175.2 Candidatus Albibeggiatoa psychrophila | reverse complement strand
GACTAAGTATAGATAAGTATGAATAAGTTTTCAATAGCTGCTATCTAACCCTATAGCAGTGCCATGACATGAATGATATTCAGGTGCTGAACATTCAATATTATTGGAGGACATTATGCGCATTTATCAATTACTGATGACCATTTTCTTATTGCTAAATCTAAATATAGCGACCGCAGGACAAGTATTAGTTTTGATTCACGGCTATTGGAGTGATGGCAGTGGCTGGCGAACCGCTGGCATTGTGTCACATTTACAACAGGCTGGCTGGCAAGATCAAGGTCATTTATTCCCAAGTGTCGCATTACCACCAACAGGAGCAGCCTATCCCTCAGACCGTCATTTATATACCATTACTTTACCTTCTGAAGCCCCGTTGCCAATTCAAGCGCAATGGTTAGACTACTTTTTAACAGGCATCCAAAAAGCCCATACTGATGACGAAATGATTTTAGTTGGACATTCGCTAGGGGGTGTTGTCGCACGCTTAAGCATGATTAATGGACAATTCCCCATTGCAGGCTTAATCACCATCGCCAGCCCTCACTTAGGAACAGATAAAGCTGAAATCGGAAAATTGATTGCAGACAGCCCATTAAGCTGGGTTACGCCATTGGTTGGATTAAGCACAATTAATCGTTCACGTAATTTATACTCAGATGTGAGCCGTGAATATCCAACCACGCCATTGTTTCATTTAAATCGCACCCCACATCCTAAAGCACGTTATATATCGATTGTGCGAGCTGATGAAAACAATTTTTGGACTGCGCTTGTACCAGCGTATAGCCAAGATATGAATAACGTACCTGCATTACATGGACGTGCATTGACTATTCCCAGTGCAGGCTCACACTACTTACAACCTGCGGATGGCATTGCATTAGTAAATCTACTCGCAAGCCAGTTCCCTGAACCCGAGACATCTGACTAACAGTGCCATCACAATTTTCCATCGCTATCTTTTTTATCATAGCTGCTGAATTCACATTTAGTTCTATGGCTGTCGTTGTGAAAATGGCAGCCACGCATCTCCCGAATGAATCCATTGTATTTTTTCGTAATTTCTTCGTTATGATATTTTTGCTACCGTGGATATTACCCCAATGCAAACAAAAGCTTGCCACCGACATTCTGCATTTACATATATTGCGTTCCCTGTCAGGACTCAGCTCAATGTATTGCTATTACTATGCAATTGCCCATATTCCACTCAGTGAAGCCACATTATTAAAACAAACAGCACCGTTTTTTATCCCATTAATCACATTTTTCTGGTTTGGCGAACAAATTTTTATGATGACCGCTTGGGCGATTTTACTGGGTTTTATTGGTGTTCTCATTATTTTACGTCCTGAAGTTAATCTCTCATCCATTGCTTGGATCGGCGTATTGGGTAGCCTATTCGCAGCCTTGAGTAAATCCAGTATCCGACGTATGTCAGCGACAGAACCCAGCATCCGAATTGTCTTTTATTTCACCAGCATTGGCACTGCAATATCTGTAATCCCAATGACATGGGCATGGGTGACACCTAATTATGAAACGTGGATTTTAATGTTTTTGCTTGGAGTTTTTGGTACGATTGCCCAGCTTTGTATGACCAAGGGTTTTAAACTTGCGCCCACATCTCAGCTTGCTGTTTTTACTTATGCCTCTATTATTTTTGCTACTATATACGGCTGGATTTTTTGGCAAGAGTGGATTGACTATCGCTTCTTTATAGGCACACTTTTGATTTTTATTGCAGGCGTGTTGATTACTTCAACTAATAAACGCTATGCTAAAACTTAAAATAATGCCTTTACTAGGTGAATTTTAATTTGCTTTGCTCGTAAGAAACATTGGATATTTGAATGGAAAGTGCTGATTTAAAACGGTTGGGATTAAAAGTCACCCATCCACGTATGAAGATTTTAGAGCTACTTGAAAGTAGCGGTACACGTCACATGAGTGCGGAGGAAGTGTATAAAGCCCTCTCCAATTCAGGTGAAGAAATTGGTTTAGCAACTGTTTATCGCGTATTAACTCAATTTGAAACAGCAGGTTTGGTGATTCGGCATTACTTTGAAAATGGACGCATTTCTGTTTTTGAATTGGCTGAAACCGCACACCACGATCATTTGCTGTGTGTCAAATGTGGTAAAATTATAGAGTTTTCTGACAATATTATTGAAGAACGTCAAAAAGTCATTGCAGAACAACACGGCTTCAATATCAAAGACCACTGCTTATATATTTATGCTGAATGTACAGATTATAAAAACTGCGAATATTACAAACAATATCTACAAAATCAGTGATTTAAGGTGATAATTGCAATGTCTGTTAATAGGCATTGGTTTTGCGTAATCTATGAAGTATAGTCAATTTCGGTTTATGTGTTAGGACAGGCAGTCCTGTATCACTTTAGAATAATATGACTATACCTATAAAAACGAACGACTTTTAACCGTTTTCATAAACCCTTACTGATGTTTG